>DAISHP010000361.1:0-2627 GCA_036822475.1 Bacillota bacterium | reverse complement strand
CCAATGGGCTGGGCGGGCCAGCGGCCAAACCAGAAATCGGTGGGCCGGCCCAGCACTTCCTGGTTGAAGACGTTTGCCACCCGAATCATTGCGTAACCGAGGGCAATTCCCGGCACGCCCAGGTCGGCCAGCGCGTTGAAGCTGACGCCTTTCCGCCGGCAGTACCACCAGCCGGCCAGGGCGCCGCCGAACAGGCCGCCGTGCCAGGCCAGGCCACCCTGGTAAATCTTGAGCACCTGCAGGGGGTCGTGGATAAACCATTCGGGATAATTGACCAGCACAAACAAAAGACGCGACCCCGCCACCCCCCCCACGATGGCCACAATGCTCAAATTTAACAAAAAATCCTCGTCGATGCCCCCCCGGCGGGCCTCTCTGTACATGTACCAGACGGCGAATAAAAAGGAAAGAGCCATAAAAATGCCGTACCAGCGCACGGCCAGCGGTCCGATTTGAAAAGCGACGGGGTTTAGATCAACCAGCAATTTCCGCATCTCCTCTCCGCACTTTTTGAAAATTTAGGTCGCCGTGTTAACGACATCGTAGTTTTATAGTATGATGTATATGAGGTGATCTTATGGATCAGATAAATGAGCATATGATCAGAAAACAAACGTACATTACCAGTGCACAAAATAAAGAGTTGAAAAAACTGGCGAAAGTTAAACAAACTACGGAAGCACAGGTTATCCGGGAAGCTCTGGAATATTATATCAGAGAGGAACAAAAGAAAACAACCCATAATCCGTTGCTTGATCTGATTGGAATTGGCGGCGATGCTCCTGGTCCCCGGGACGGGTCGGTGAACCATGACCGGTATTTATATGGCCGGCCGTAGAGTATTTTATAGATACTGGCGCTTTCATTGCTATAGCTTATCAGAGAGATCAATATCACCAGAAGGCAAGCGTGATTCTTCAGGAAATAGTCCGGAATAAAGCCATTCCCTTATCGTGGCGGAAACGTATTCGTTCCTTCGTTATAATGTAAATTATTCGGCGGCGATTGGTTTTTTGGAGAAGATTAAAAATGCCGAGGCGATCGAAAAGATCGAAGTAATCTATGCAACCTCCGAAATTGAAAGGGAAGCTTTGCAGATCCTCCGCAAGTATTCCGATCAAGCTCTTTCCTACGTAGATGCGGTAAGCTTTGCCATCTTAGTCCGAAATCCCGAGCTCAAGGATATTTTTGCTTTTAACGGCCATTTTCATTTATTGAAGAAAAATCTTTTGGATTACTTATGATTGTTTCGTGCAGCGGGCAAAAAAGACCCCGGGGAGGGAAAACCCCCGGGGTCTTTTTTTGTTGTTTGACTTACGCGACATTGATTTTACTTTCCGCCGGGTAGCCACGTCAGACTTGGGAGCGCGAGTTTCCAAAATGCCGTTGGCGTTAAGATTTCTTCGGCGGGTAATAATAAACTACAGAGGTGGCCGCATTTGGGCAGGGAAAAAAGGGTAAAAATGATCCAGAAAATAGCCAGGCTGCGGGAGGCGGCAGTGCTCTGCTATCTGACCGGTGACCGGGAGAACGTGAATACCCGCATAGCGCCTGATGTTCTGCCCGTTTTTTACCGCCACCTGGAAATGATCGGGCGGCGAAAGAGAATCGATTTGTTTCTTTATACCCGAGGAGGAGACATTCTAACGCCCTGGCGGTTAGTGCACCTGATCCGGGAATATGCCGACGAATTTAACGTCCTGGTGCCTTTTCGGGCCTACAGCGCCGGAACGCTGGTCTGCCTGGGCGCGGACGAAATCGTGATGGGGAAAATGGGAGAGTTGGGCCCTATCGACCCCAGTGTCGTAAACGCCTTTAACCCTCAAGATCCCGCCAATCCGGTGGCCCGGATCCCGGTAAACATCGAAGACGTTTACTCGTACCTGACCCTGGCCAGGGAAGTGGCTGGATTAACCAGCGAGGCCGAACTGGGAAAGGTTTTTGCCTTGCTGGTCGAGCGCATCCATCCGCTTGCGCTGGGCAATGTCCACCGGAATTACCTGCTCATCCGCTCCCTCGCCGCCAGACTGCTCGGTTTGCGCAAAAACCACGACGTCCGGGCGGAGGTCCAGAGAGTCGTCGATCATTTGACGGAAAAGCTTTACGCCCACAACCATATGATTTCCCGCCGGGAAGCCGCCGAAGAAATCGGCTTACCGGTTGCCTACCCCTCCCGGGAGCTGGAAAAATTTATTTGGGACCTGTATCAGTGCTACGCTGAGGAACTGTGTTTAAACGAACCCTTTAACCCGGTCCAGCTGCTGCGCGGGCCGCGCGCCGAATTCGACATTGCCGGCGGCATCATCGAGTCGGAGTACGGCCAGGATTGTTTTATTTTTTCCGGGATGGTGGAAAGGAGCGATTTTCCCGAAGCCGGGAAAGTGAATGTGAACATTTTAAAACAGGGGTGGCGGACGGTGATCTGAGCGGCACAGAGTCGGTAACACGGGCTGGCTGTGCCAGCCCTGCATAAGTGGTGGATGGTGATCTGAGCGGCACAGAGGCACAAAGGGAAAAAGGAACAGAAGGCCAGCAGCACAGAGGTACGCAGGCAGGATCAAGCAACATTATGAATTAGACCCTCATGCTGCTCACGCAGCACCAGCAAAAGGATGAAAATTAACGAT
>DAISHP010000360.1:0-2645 GCA_036822475.1 Bacillota bacterium | reverse complement strand
AAGATCCCGATGATTATTTGCGCACCCACGGGCGCCCGGCCTGGGATGCGCTGGTGGAAGGCGCCCGCTCGTTGTTGGAGTATAAGCTTGACCAGGCCGTCCGGACCACCAGCGACAAAAAAAAGATTCTGCAGCAGGTCATCGGGAGCGTGGCCAGGATGGCCAGCCCCGTGGAGCAAGAAGAAAGCATCAAGCTGATTGCCGCCCGCCTCAACTTGAGTTGGGATGTGATTAAAAGCGAATTAAGGCGTTTTCAGGTTGAGCAGCGATTAAGACAGCCAATTTCGGATAAAATTGCTAATAAAACGCATAATATATTAACAGATGCCAAAAAAATTGCCGAGCAGGAAATAATTCGCCTGGTTATCCAGAAACCGGAGTATTTGCCGATGGTAAAAGAGGAGTTAGGTGAGGAATTGATCGAAAACCCGATCTTGAAAAAGATTTATACCGTCGTGAAGCAACCGGGTGAACAACTGGGACCGGCGGACTGGATGGACCGGCTGGAGGAAGGGGAGCGCAAAACGGTCAGCCGTCTGCTGCTGGAAGAGTCCCCGCTGGGCGATTCCCCCGGAGTGCTGGCAGATTTACTGAAAACCATCAAGAACAACAACCGGGCGCAGAAGAAAGATCGCCTTCTCCGGGAGCTGGCCCGGGCGGAAAAAAACAACGACCGGGAACAGGTAAATGTTATTTTAAAAGAACTGGCGCAACTTTTAAGTTTGCCGGGAGGGGAAGCCGGCCTTGCCGGTAAAGGGGGTAAAGAGTTATCTTCATGAGAGAAGAAGCCAGGGTCGACAGCATCAAGG
The DNA here is from genome assembly GCA_036822475.1 of Bacillota bacterium. GTDB lineage: Bacteria > Bacillota > Desulfotomaculia > Desulfotomaculales > Nap2-2B > JAIMBK01. Next base: position 1,836 of record DAISHP010000360.1, on the reverse strand, counting down.
AATTAATCGAAAAAGGAAAAAAAAGAGGAACCCTTACCTATACCGAGATCATGGACAGTTTGCAGGGGATTGACTTGACGCCCGAACAGATTGACGACATCTACGAAAAGCTGTCCGGGATGGGTATTGAGATAGTTCCGGAGGCTGCTGATTTGGAGCCGATCGACAGCCCTGCCCTGGAAGAAAACCCGTCCGAAGAGGTCGAGCTTGACCTGACCATTCCCGAAGGGATCAGCATTGACGATCCTGTGCGCATGTACCTCAAGGAAATCGGGAGGGTTCCCCTGTTGACTCCCGAAGAGGAAATCGAGCTGGCCAAGCGCATTGAGCAGGGGGACGAAGAGGCCAAAAGGCGGCTGGCGGAAGCGAACCTGCGGCTGGTGGTGAGTATTGCCAAGCGTTACGTGGGGCGGGGGATGCTTTTCCTGGACTTAATCCAGGAGGGAAATCTGGGCCTGATTAAGGCAGTGGAGAAGTTTGACTACCGGAAGGGTTACAAGTTCAGCACCTACGCCACCTGGTGGATTCGCCAGGCGATCACCCGGGCGATCGCGGATCAGGCCAGGACGATCCGGATCCCCGTCCACATGGTGGAAACCATTAACAAGCTGATCCGGGTTTCCCGCCAGCTCCTCCAGGAGTATGGCCGGGACCCCACGCCGGAAGAAATCGCCAAAGAAATGAACATTTCCGAAGAAAAGGTGCAGGATATTTTAAAGATTGCCCAGGAGCCTGTTTCCCTGGAAACGCCCATTGGCGAGGAAGAGGATTCCCACCTGGGGGATTTCATTGAGGATCAGGAGGCGCGGGCGCCGGCCGAAGAAGCGTCTTTCACCATGCTGCGCGAGCAGCTGGACGAGGTTCTCACCACCCTGACCGACCGGGAGCAAAAGGTGCTCCGCCTGCGCTTCGGTTTGGACGACGGGCGGGCGCGCACCTTAGAAGAAGTCGGCCAGCGGTTCGGGGTGACCAGGGAGCGGATCCGGCAGATCGAAGCCAAAACGCTGCGCAAGCTCCGTCACCCCAGCCGGAGTAAAAAATTAAAAGATTATCTGGATTGATTTATGCCGGGTGAAAAACCTGGGTTTTTTTATTTATCCCCTTTGGCCGGGGTAAGGTTTTTTGCCAGCTTTTACGCCCCGGTTTTTTGGCCAGGCTTTTTGTGGGCTTGCCGATTTTTTTGCCATCAAGTAAAATAGGGGCAAATCTTGTTAAAATTTTAAACCGGGTGAAGACGCGTGAAAAAACTTTGGAGCGGCCGTTTCCAGAAGGAAACGAGCCAGTTAGTGGACGACTTTCACTCTTCTATTGGTTTCGACTGCCGCCTGTACCGCCAGGACATCCGGGGCAGTATCGCGCACGCCGCCATGCTGGGGCGGCAGGGCATTCTGACCCCGGAAGAAACCCGGCTGATTATTGACGGGTTAAAAGAGATCCTGGCCGAGATCGAAGCCGGGAGGGTGGAGTTTTCCAGGGAAGCCGAAGACATTCACCTGAATATCGAACAGCTTTTGATCGCGAAAATCGGCGAGCCGGGGAAAAAGCTCCACACCGCCCGCAGCCGCAACGACCAGGTGGCCCTGGACGTACGCCTGTATTTAAAAGAAGAGATTGACGGGATCGCCCGCCTCTTGCAGGAGTTGCAGAGCGCCCTGCTGGACCTGGCGGAAAAGCACGTGGACACCATCATGCCCGGCTATACCCACCTGCAGCGCGCCCAGCCGATCACTTTCGCCCACCACCTGCTGGCCTACGTCCAGATGTTTGACCGGGACCGGGAGAGGCTCAGGGATTGCTACCGGCGCACGGACGTCCTGCCGCTGGGCGCCGGGGCCC
>DAISHP010000359.1:0-2660 GCA_036822475.1 Bacillota bacterium | reverse complement strand
GAGACCTGGGCTTTAGTGCGGCCAAAACGTACGATCTGGAGGTCTGGATGCCCGGCCTGGGTGAGTATAAAGAAATCTCTTCCTGTAGCAACTTCCTGGATTTTCAGGCCCGCCGGGCAAATATCCGCTTCCGGGAAGGGAAAGGGAAACCGCAGTACGTCCACACTTTAAACGGTTCTGGCGTAGCCGTGGGCCGAGCCGTGGCTGCTACCCTGGAAAATCATCAGCAGCAGGACGGCAGTGTGCGGGTGCCTTCCGCCCTGGTCCCTTATCTGCATGGAAGAAAGGAAATAAAATAAATAGTGAGTTCCTAACTCAGTGACACCAAATGTAATAACTTTGAAAACATTACGTGGAAACAATAGTTCATTATCTTATAACTAATCCTACAGCATAAATTCATTTTTTGAACCTGAACATCATTAGGATTTCAGGAGCTTCAACACTTGAAAAGATCAGGCAAAAAGACAACAGGGATAAAGTAAATATTTCCTGCTCTTTATCCATGTCCCTTTGTGCCTTTATGCCTTAGTGCGTCGGGGTGCACCTGCTGGGAAAAATCGTTAATTTTCATCTTCTGCTGGTGCTGCGTTAGCAGAACAGGTGTCTAATTATTTTAAAGTTTTCCTTGACAATCAAAAGACAGAGGTTGTATAATCGGAGATACAAAGGAAAAAAACTGGAGGGGTGTCCGAGCGGCTAAAGGAGGCGGTCTTGAAAATCGCTGGGCTCTTACAAGGGCCTCGTGGGTTCGAATCCCACTCCCTCCGCCAAAAATACATTGTGGAGAGATGGCCGAGTAGGTCGAAGGCGATCGCCTGCTAAGCGATTACACGGGCTTAAAACCTGTGTCGCGGGTTCGAATCCCGCTCTCTCCGCCAGGAAAAAACAGCAGCGTGAGAAACGCTGCTGTTTTTTTCAAAAAAACTTATATAAAAAATGGCAGACAGAAGGAAGTAAAGAAAAAATCGTTGAATAAAAGAAAGAAGGATTATCCTGGGGAGGGTTGGGATTGGGCAAAATCATCGCCATTGCAAATCAGAAGGGCGGAGTGGGCAAAACCACCACGGCGGTTAACCTGACCGCCTGGCTGGCGATCATGGGAAAAAAAGTTTTGATTGTCGACAATGATCCCCAGGCAAATGCCACAAGCGGGTTAGGCATCAATAAAAATAATCTCCAGCTGTCGATTTACGAGGTACTGATTGAAAACAAGCCGGTAGAACAGGTCTGGCAAAAAACATCCATTGAAAACCTGTTGATATTGCCTTCCAGCGTCCGACTGGCGGGAGCAGAAATAGAAATGGTCGGGATTCCGGAGCGGGAAATGCTCCTGAAAAAATGTTTGGCCCCGGCCAAAGCAATGTTTCACTACATCATCATTGACTGTCCTCCCTCGTTGGGCTTATTGACGATTAACGGGTTGACCGCGGCAGACGCTCTGATCATTCCTATTCAATGCGAATATTACGCTCTGGAAGGTTTGGGGCAACTGATCAATACCGTCCAGCTGGTTAAAAAGAGACTGAACCCGGCCCTGGAAATAGAAGGAGTAATCTTAACAATGTTCGACGGGCGGACCAATTTAAGCATCCAGGTGGCCGACGAGGTAAAGAAATATTTTAAAAGTAAGGTATATAGGGCGATTGTTCCGCGCAACGTCCGCCTGAGCGAAGCGCCGAGCCACGGCAAACCGGTGATGCTTTACGATAAACGGTCCCGGGGAGCGGAAGTGTATCAAGAACTGGCAAAAGAGCTATTGTCTGCGGGAGGAGGAGATGAAAATTGAAAAGAGGACTGGGCAAAGGGCTGGAGGCGCTGATTCCCGCAAGTTCTTTTGATGAAAATGAAAAAGGGGAAGTTAGAGAAGTAGAAATTGATAAAATTGAAGCAGGGGCAGGGCAGTCAAGAAAAATATTCGACGAAGAAAAGATCGCGGAACTGGCCCAATCGATAAAAGAACACGGACTCATCCAGCCGATTATTGTCAGGACAACAGGAAAAGACCGTTATGAGATAATTGCTGGGGAAAGACGCTGGCGCGCCTGCCGCCTTGCCGGTTTAAAAAAAATTAGCGTGCTCGTCAAGGATTACGGCGACCGGGAGGCAGCGACAGCTTCCCTGATCGAAAACATTCAGCGGGAAAATTTAAACGCCCTGGAAGAGGCGGAGGCTTACCGGGAGCTGATCAAAAAGTACGGCCTGACCCAGGAGGAAATTTCCCGCCGGGTCGGAAAAAGCAGGCCGTTCATCACAAACATGTTAAGACTGCTGACACTGCCCGAAGAAATCAAGGAAATGATTAAAAACGAACAAATCACCGCCGGTCACGCCAGAGCACTGCTAATGCTTGATTCTGCCGAAGAACAAAAAAAGATAGCTGTAGAAATTGTGAAAAAAAATTTAAGCGTGCGGGCAACAGAAAATATTATTCAGCAAATCAAAAATAGAAACAAGCGAATGAAAAAGACAAAGGTAATTAATATTGACCTGAAATTAATCGGTGATTCCGAGCAAAAGCTGAAGGAAATATATCAAGCTGATGTAAAGATAAAATATTTAAGGGCAGGCGACGGCAAAATAGTGATCAGGTTTAGGAACCGCGAGAACCTGGAACAGATTCTTGAGATGCTGTTGAGATAAAAAATGTTTCACGTGTT
>DAISHP010000358.1:0-2679 GCA_036822475.1 Bacillota bacterium | reverse complement strand
CCCGATGTTGGTCATTTCCGCCAGATTGGCCCCTTTGCCGCCGAGCAACTCCTTCATTTCGGCCCGGCCTTCTTCAAACAGATAGACATACTTCTTGTCTGGCATGCCTTTCCCCCCTGTAATATATTTCCAGCACCCTGCTGGCCGTTTCTTCCACTGCTTTGTTAGTCACGTCAATGACCGGACATTTTAATTTTTGCATTATGGCCAGCGCATATTCCAGTTCCTTTAAAATTCTTTCCATGCTGGCGTAGTCCGCACTGGCCGTCAACCCCAGGGTTTTCAGCCGCTCGCGGCGGATCTGGTGCAGCTGCTGGGGCTGAATGGTCAGGCCGATGACCCGGTGCACGGGCAGTTTAAAGATTTCTTCCGGCGGCGTTACCTCCGGAACCAGGGGAACGTTGGCCGCCCTGATCCGTTTGTGCGCCAGGTACATGCACAGCGGCGTCTTGGAAGTCCTGCTCACCCCGATGATCACCAGATCGGCCCGCAAGATACCCCGGGGATCTTTTCCGTCGTCGTATTTGACGGCAAATTCAATGGCTTCCACCTTCCGGAAGTATTCCTCGTCCACTTTCCGCACCAGCCCCGGCTCCAGCCTGGGCGGCCGCCCCTCGATTTTGCTCAGCGCTTCCAGCATGGGGGTCATGATGTCCACGGTGGGAATGCCGTACTTGCTTGCCTCGCGTTCCAGCACTTCTTTCAAGCCGGGCAGAACCAGCGTGTAGACGATAACGGAGGGAAAAATGCTGGCCTCCGCTACAATTTCCGGGATCTCTGCGGGGCTGTTCACGTAGGGAACCTTGTGGATGTCGACCTGCCCGGAATTAAACTGGCTGGCGGCGGCCAGGGCGACCAGTTCCGCCGTTTCGCCGATGGAGTCGGAAATGATGTAAATGACCGGCCTGGTCTTTAACTCAGCGATGGCAACCTCCCCCTTTCTACCTTTCTTCCCCCAACTCCACAAACAACTTGACAATGTTGGTCTTGGACAGGCGGCCGATGACCTCCAGACCCTTTTCCCCGTTCTTCCCGGTCGCCGGGCGGACGACCGGGACGGCGTCGATCTCGTGGGCCACCAGCTTTTTGGCCGCCGTCCAGACGGAGTCTTCCGGCTCGACCGTAATAATGTTGGGCATGCGGGTCATGATCACGTTTACCGGCAGTTTATGGATGTCGTGGGCGCCAAGGGTGCTTTTGAGCAAATCTTTCCGGGAAATCACTCCCTCCAGCAGCCCTCCTTCGTTGACCACGCAGAGCGTCCCCACGTCTTCGAGAAACATGGTGACCGCCGCGTCGTAGACGGAGCATTTTTCGCCCACCGCCACCGGCACCGATTTTACATCCGCCACCTTCGTCTGGTGCAGCCTTTCGGCGATGACCCGGCTTAAGCTTTTGCCGCTGTAGTAATAGCCGACCCGCGGCCGGGCTTCGAGCAGACCCGTCATGGTCAGGACGGCCATATCCGGGCGCAAGGTGGCCCTGGTCAGGGAGAGGCGTTCGGCAATTTGTTCCCCCGTAATGGGCCCCTCTTTTTTGACAATTTCCAGGATGGCTTCCTGCCGCCTGGTCAGCTCCAAAAGTCATCGCTCCCAGAAGAATTATGATATCCTGGTTGCCCCTGTCGACTTAAATATTACATAATTATATAGAGCCGACAGTTACCAGTCAATTCCCTTGCCGGGAAGTAATCAGCTTAATTTGCTTAAATCTGCCACCGTAGAAACCAAATCGACCACATTTTTTAAAACTCCCAGCCGGTTATTGCGCAACCGCTCGTCTTCCACCATCACCATGACGCCGTCAAAAAAGTTATCGACGGGGGCGGCCAGCGCCGTCATTTCCGCCAGAGCCCCCCGGTAGTCCCGTTTTTCCAGGCATTTTTGCACCCTGGTCCGGACTTTTTGCAGCTCTTGATAAAGGCTTTCTTCCGCCGGATGGAGAAAAAGGAAAACGTCCACGTCCCGACCGCGGTGCTTCCGGGAAAGGTTGTTGGCGCGGGCAAAGGCGGTCCGGAGGCGCTCAAAAGCCTCCGGCGAGTTGCTCCGGAAATCGGCCAGCGCCCGGGCGCGCTCCCGGGCTCCGGAAAGATCGTCCACTCCGGCCGCCAGGGCGGCCTCGCCGGCGTCGAAAGGCAGACCCTGCTCGCTGAAAAGGCCGCGCAGGCGCTGGGCGAAAAATTCTTCCAGGTCGGAGCGCACCTTTTCTTCCGGCAGTTCCAGGGCCGCCGCGCCCCGGTAGTTGGCGTAGGCCTGGGCAATTAATTCCCGCAGGGAAAGGACGAGCCCCCGCTCCAAAATGATGCTGATCACGCCCAGGGCCAGACGCCGCAGGGCGTACGGGTCCTGGGAGCCGGTAGGCTGGATGCCGAGGGCAAAGCAGCCCGTCAGGGTATCGATTTTATCGGCAAGGCTTAAGATCGTGCCGGGAATCGTTTCCGGCAGCCGGTCTCCCGCAAAGCGGGGCAGGTAATGCTCGAAAATGGCCTGCGCCACGGCCGGCTCCTCCCCCTGGCGCAGGGCGTACTCCCGGCCCATGATCCCCTGCAGTTCCGGAAATTCGTAGACCATGCTGGTGGTTAAATCCGCCTTGGCCAGGCGCGCCGCCCGCAAGGCGGCTTCTTTTTCCTCCCCGGTCGCTCCCAGCGCCCGGGCCAAAAAAGAGGCCAGGGAAACGATC
>DAISHP010000357.1:0-2685 GCA_036822475.1 Bacillota bacterium | reverse complement strand
AGCAGCGCCCGGTCCCGGAGGCCCAGGGGAGTGGCATCCGGCGCCTCCACAAGTTGTTTCGCCTCTTCCTGGTGCAGGAATTTGGGCAGCCTTTTTTCCTGCTTCGGGTTGGCCATCCTCAGCATGGGATTGGCTTTGATCAGCCTGTCGTTGTATAAAAACCGGAAAAAGGACCGCCAGGAGGCCAATTTTCTGGCCACCGTGGCCCTGCTCAATTTCCTTTGCTGTAAATTCGCCAAAAAGCCTCGCAGCAGCCTGCCATCAATAACAGACGGCTCGATCTGTTCCACCGGGGTGGAAAGAACGGAAGAAAAAAAGTCCAAGCCGTCAAATAGATCTTTCTGGTAGGCTTCTACGGTACGGTCGGAAAAATTCTTTTGTAGTTTTAAATAACCGATAAAATGATCGATCAGAATATACATAACAACCCGTCGGAGTGTCGAAATATGGCACTTAATAAAGCATATCACAAGCCCACTTTAAATTGCAACTACCTTTCGACAATTTAAAGAAGAAATTGTTATCACATTTTGAAAATTTAAAGATCATTGATTCTTTCCGCTTCTGACCATTCTTTAAGCATGTTCAAAGCCCTTACCGCATGGGCTTGACCCCGTTCCCTTTTCCCTTTGATTCGTACGGGAAGCTCTGGAAACAGCCCGAAGGTAACGTTCATCGGTTGGAAGTTCCCACCGGGGGCGGTGGTAATATAATGGACGAGAGCTCCGTGGGCAGTCTCCACGGGAAATTCTAGCAATTTCCGGCCCGTTGCCAGCCTGGCCGCGTTAAGCCCCGCCATCAACCCTGCCGCGGCGGATTCCACATAGCCTTCCACCCCGGTGATCTGACCGGCGAAAAAGATTGATTCATGTTCTTTCATCTGCAGTGTCGGCTTTAATAAAGCCGGGGAGTTGATATAGGTATTCCGGTGCATAACTCCGTAGCGGACAAATTCTGCATTTTTCAACCCCGGGATCAAACTAAAAACTCTCTTTTGCTCTCCCCATTTGAGGTTTGTTTGAAAACCAACCAGGTTGTAAAGGGTTCCTTCCGCATTGTCCTGCCTTAGCTGGACAACCCCGTGGGGTCTTTTTCCCGTGCGGGGATCTGTCAGGCCCACAGGCTTGAGCGGTCCGTAAAGCAGTGTGTCTTTCCCCCGGGAAGCCAAAACCTCAACGGGCATGCACCCTTCAAAGTGAACTTGTTTCTCGAATTCCTTTAAAGGTGCCCTTTCTGCATGAAGCAGCGCTTCGTAAAAGGTTTCATATTCTTCCCGGTTCATGGGGCAATTTAAATAGGCCTCTTCGCCCTTCCCATACCGGGAAGCCCGAAAAACCTTTGTTATATCCAGGGACTCCAGGGTTACAATGGGAGCGGCCGCATCATAAAAGTATAGGTACTGTTCCCCTGTCAGCCTGGCGATTTCCTGTGACAACGCCTCTGAGGTAAGGGGGCCTGACGCAATGATGACAACTCCCTGCCCAGGCAATTTTGTTACCTCATCCCGGTGCACATCAATCAGCGGGTGCCGCTCCAGGGTGTGGGTAATGAATCTGGCAAACCCTTCCCGGTCCACCGCAAGTGCGCCCCCGGCCGGTACCCTGTGGGCATCTGCGGCAGAAATAATTAAAGAGCCCAGCTGCCGCATTTCTTCTTTCAGCAAACCTACGGCGTTTTCAATGGCAGCGGCTCTCAGGGAATTACTGCAAACCAGTTCTGAAAAGTAAGGAGTGTGGTGGGCCGGCGGGTATTTCCGTGGCCTCATTTCATAAAGATCGACCTTGACTCCCCGGCGGGCCAACTGCCAGGCCGCCTCGGACCCTGCCAACCCGGCGCCGATTACCATAACCCTGGTTTCTGACATTTCTGATTAGCCTCCTGTTTGAGAGGTGAGAAGTGGGAGGTTAGAAGTGAGAAAACCCGGGTCCTTGCTTCGTTACCCCGATCATCTCACCTCCATTTTCTCACATCTTACTTCTTCTTGCTGACAGCCTTTTTCTTCTTTACGGCACCCTTCTTTTCAGAAGTACCGGTTTCTCCTCTAGTTGGACAGTGTTCGTTCACACATTGCAGCAGTTTTTCTCGACTGCGGTTCATTTTTTCTACCATCATTTCGCCGCATTGGGGACACTTCTCCTGTGTGGGCGTATCCCAGGTAACAAATTCACATTCAGGATAACGGCTGCAGCCGTAAAACTTGCGCCCTTTTTTGCTGCGTCTCAATACCATTTCGCCTTCACACCTGGGACAGTTTACTCCCGTTGGCTCCAGCAGCGGCCTGGTGTTGCGGCATTCGGGGAAACCGGGGCAGGCCAGAAATTTTCCGTACCGTCCCAGTTTTATAACCATATTTCTGCCGCACTGTTCGCAGACCTCTTCCGTCACTTCATCGGCAACTTCAACTTTGCCGATTTTTTCCTCGGCCGCTTCCAGGGTCTTGGAGAAGGGTTCGTAGAATTCTTTTAAGACACCCGCCCACCATTGTTCGCCTTCGGCAATCTGGTCCAATTTTTCTTCCATATCGGCCGTAAACTCTATGTTTATGATTTCCGGGAAATGGTGTTTCAGCAGATCCACCACAATCATGCCCAGTTCCGTGGGATAGAATTGTTTGTTTTCCCTCACCACATAGCCGCGCTTTTGAATGGTTTCCAAATGGGCGCATAGGTGCTGGGGCGCCCGATG
>DAISHP010000356.1:0-2687 GCA_036822475.1 Bacillota bacterium | reverse complement strand
CATCGAGTATCTGGCGCAAAAACGCCCCGGCTACAGTTTTGTCCTCATCGGGAGCACTTACGGCGCGGACATCCAAAACCTGGCCGGGTTGCCCAACGTTTATCTTTTCGGAGAATTACCCTACCAGAAACTTCCGGGATACCTGCACACCTTTGACGTCTGCCTGATTCCCTTCAAAGTCAACCCGTTGACCGAAGCCACCGACCCGGTAAAGTTCTACGAGTATTTATCCGCGGGGAAACCGGTCGTTTCGGTACCTCTCCCGGAGCTTCTTCCTTACCAGGCGGAGGGTCTTGTTTACCTGGCCGGCACTGCCGAAGGTTTCCTGGAGGCAATCGAAGCCGCACTGGCCGAGAACACTCCCGAAAAAATGGAACGGAGGAGGCACTTTGCCCGGCGGAACAACTGGGCAATTCGCGTCGCTGCCTTAAAAGAAGCCGTCAAAAAGACTTTTCCGCTGGTCAGCATTATTGTAGTGACCCATAATAATTTGCACTTGAACGAACAATGCCTCAACAGTATTTACCGCTGCACCTCGTACCCGAATTTTGAACTGATCGTTGTCGATAATGCCTCCACCGACGGGACCCTGGCCTACCTGCAGGAAACGGCCGGCAAGGCCGGCAATCTCAAATTAGTTCCTAACGACCGGAACAACGGCTTTGCCAAAGGGGTCAACGCCGGGATCAAAGCCGCCGGGGGGGAGTACGTAGTGATTTTAAATAACGATACGGTGGTTACCCGGGGCTGGCTGGGCAGGTTGATTCGCTATCTGGAAAGGGATCAAACCATCGGGATGGTCGGGCCGGTCACCTATTTAGCCGGCAACGAAGCCCGGATCGAAACGCACTACAGCAGCCTGGAGGAAATGGAGCAGTTTGCGGAGCGGCACACCCGGGAGCACGAAAACGAATCCTTTCCCGTCGATACCCTGGCCATGTTTTGCGTGGCCATGCGGAAAAGCCTTTTTACGGAAGTAGGCCTTCTGGACGAACGGTTCGCAATCGGGATGTTCGAGGATGATGATTTTGCCTTGCGCGTAAGGAATCGTGGTTACAAGATCATCTGTGCTGAGGATGTTTTTGTTCACCACTTCCACAACGCAAGCTTTAAATTAATGGGGGAGCAGCGCTTTCGCGAAATATTTGAAGCGAACCGCCGGCGTTACGAGGAAAAATGGGGGATCAAGTGGAAACCTCACCGCTACCGGTGAATTGAGAAGTGAGAGGTGAGAAGTTAGAAGTGAGATTATCAATTTACGTCAGAAACAAAGCACGAAACAAGAATTTTTCTCAAAGGCAGTCTTCCGACGTCCGACATCTGACGACTGACGACCAATATTGCCGGTCCTTCGCATATGTCGCACCTGGCAAATCGAACGGCGGGCCGCTCATTTTCGTTCTCTGTTGGTGCCATGAAAGGGGCATGAATGTCTAATTATCCAACTTCTCACTTCCCGCTTCTCATTTAATCGTCCCCGGGAGATAAATAATCCACTAAGGAGCGATTAGCGTGACAGAGTTTTTAGTCACGAGTTCCGAGTTCCGAGTTCCGAGTCATAAGAACCCGCAACTCGCAACCCGATACCCGGAACTAATAAAGGCAGGTCCATTAAGCGACGGAAGATTCGCCCTGGTTTCCTACCGGCACTCCACCCGCCGCTGGAACGCGCGGGACTACGAGGGGCCCGCCAAGCTGGCCGGGGTACTGATCCGGCTTTTGCGCATGGATACTTTTTACATTCATACCACTACCGCCGAAATGCTGGAGGATTATGATTTCATTGTCGTCATTTACAACATCGCGCCCGATTTGCCCGCTTTTCTCGACGAGCTAAAAGCGAAAACAAGAGCCCGGATTGTCCTGCTGCTGGATGGTGATTGCGAAACGATAAACTGGTGGAGCAAAAACAGGGTGCCCGTTTTTCTCGACTGGCTGGCCAAAGCGGACCTGGTGTTCACCTTTTGCGAGGCCCACGCCCGCTACTTTTCCCTTTTCGCTTCCGCTCCCGTGGTCAGCCTGAACTGTCCCCTGACCGTAGACGAAATCGCCAATCTGACCCGTCCTGCGGAGAAAAGGGAAAAACGCGTGCTGGTCAGCGGTCCCCTTTTTCGCGAATACAACGGCCTGACCGCGCTGTACGTGGCTTTGGAAGCCGGCTGGCCGGTTGACGTCCTCTCGTCCCAAAAGTACAGTCCGGAGGTTTTACAGCTGCCGGAAACGGTTGCCTTTTACCAGGAAGTAGCCCGCGAGACAGGGCGGGAAATCAATCTTTTGCCCTACCTGCCGTGGCACCCTGATTATCTGACGCACGCGGCGAAATACTACCTGGCCGTAAACATGGACTTTCGCACCCACGCCGGTCTGTTTTCGGCCGAACTGGCCGCCCTGGGAATTCCCGTGGTGGGGAGCGATTCCTTAGATCTTCAATCACGGTTTTTTCCCGGTCTCACTTTTAACCCTTTTGACGGGAAAAGGGCCCGGGCGGCCCTCCAAAAACTGATCGCCGATCCGGAGTTCTACCGGCGGGTGAGCCGGCAGGCCGCAACAGCCGCCAGGGAATATTCCAACGTTCCCCAGGTGATGGAAATCGTTGCCGGAGCTTTTGCTGCACTCCTTTGAAAATAGCTTCTGCCATCATTTCCCATCGAGCTGGAATTGTCCGGCTCGCTCCGATGCTCCGGGCT
>DAISHP010000355.1:0-2714 GCA_036822475.1 Bacillota bacterium | reverse complement strand
TTTTTTCCAATACGCAGTCAAGGCGGCGCAAAACCGTCAGCGGCAAAATCACGTCGGCATACTCGCTCTGCTTGTAATCACCGCGGAGCAGTTCGGCGATGCTCCAAATAAAAGAAACCTTTTCCTGAAAATTGTTCATTATTGGTACCCCTCAACCGGCATTATACCACATTTTTCTTACCTGGTAAATTTTAAGTTCCCATATTTATCCTCTGATTCTGGTGCAAAAACCCCCAAAAAATTTCTGAAAATCCCTTGAAAGTCAAATCAACCGGGCGAAAAGAAACCACAACCAACCCGCCGGGCCGGATTACCGTTGAAAAGACCCGGAGATTCTGACCAACGAACAGCGAAAGTTTTGTTCTATTCCTTTAATCTGATTATTTCCCCCTTTGGTCCGTCCGGACTCAATTCAATTATTCCGTAGGAATTATAAAGAGCAAAGCGCCGGTCGGTGGGGCTGCCCGGGTTAAAGAAAAGGACGCCGTCGATGACCTCGTTTCGCGGATGGTGGGAATGGCCGTACAAGATCACGTCCACCTCCGGCAGGGCGGCGGCCACCCTGGCCTCGAGGCCTGCAGGGGGACCGTCGCCGTGAATCACCCCGATTTTCCACCCGGCCGCCTCGAAAGTTACACGGGCAGGAAGCTTCCGTTTCAGTTCTTCCGAATCCATATTTCCGTGGACGGCAATCAATTCGCCCAGTTTTTTAAACTCAGCATAGGCGGAAAAAATCTCAAAATCTCCGCAATGAACGATAAATCCAATTTCCTTCAGAACCTTTTCCAGTTCCCGGGGAATCCATTCTCCCGGACGCCTGATGTGCGTATCGGAAATCACGGCAATTTTCATTTCCTGGTTGGGAGAAACCTCCTTGCTCTTCTTTCACGCAATTTGATGATTCCGCCAGCAAAGGCAAAATCCCCCTGGACGACTCATCCAGGATCAGCAGGGTGGGTTTGCCCGGCAGGCCCCGCCCCATGGCCAGCACCCATTCACCTCTTAGATACAATAATATAGCCAACTTAATCAGGAGTCAAGGCCAGAAAGCTTTTCGCCTGAAAGGCGAAGGTTTTAGACCCGGGGCCGTCTTCAGCCGACGGCTGCCGCCGGGCCTGGTGCTGGCCGGCGTCGTCAGCGCCACGGCCGGGCTGGCCTTACTTTCCCTGCGGAACGGCCTGCGGATGAGTTACGGGAGAGCGTTCATCTTTTGCTGCGCTGTCAGCTTCGCGGCGCATATTTTGCCGGTAGGCCGGTTTGCCCCCCGCCATTCCAGCTACACCCTGACCGTGCTGCAGATTGCCCCGGTGCCCTGGTGGGGCTGTTGAGCCTGGGCGTGGCGCCGTGGGTGGAAACGTTCCCGCCGAGCCTGGCGCCGGAGGTCATCCTGGCCCTGGCCGCCACCGCCATTCCCATCACCTCCCTGACCTTTTTCTTCCAACCCAGGACACAAAAATTCACCTCCCTCACCCATACGGCCATTATTTTCACCATGGAGCCGGTTTTTGCCGGCGCAGCCGCCTGGCTGTGGGGCGGCGAATTGTTCAGCATGCAGCAGATCCAGGGTGGTACAGCCATCGTGACGGGCATGCTGGCCGCCGCCCAGCAGCCCCTTTTATCCCTCTCCTCCCTGCGCAATTCGAAAGTCGGGGCCGGAAGATAGGGCCCCGGCGGGGAAAGCCGCTGTCCTGAGAAATATTCGCAAATGTTCAGAAAACCTTGTTTTCCCAGGTACAGTGTGGTATAATATGCTGCAGGCACATTAAAATCGATCAGGAAACATGCAAAGAACTTGATCAAGAAATTACCCAGAAATCAAAAGAGAGGCACAAAGGCACAAAGGCACAGGGACACAAAGAAAAATGTAATAGGGGCAAAAAGAAAAATGTAATGTACCAGACGGTTGGAAATATTTTACATATATAAAAATATTTATCCCTAATTCCTAACCCCTAAACCCTAATTCCTGCTTCTTAAGGGAGGTTTTGTACAAGATGAACAACTTCCGGGCATGGTTATTGATGGGTCTGCTAACTGTTCTTCTGGTGCTGATCGGCAACCTGATCGGCGGGCGATCGATAGCCCTGCTATTTTTCCTTATCGCGCTGGTCATGAACTTTTTCGGCTACTATTTCAGCGATAAGATTGCCATCGCCATGACCGGCTCGCAGCCCCTGGCAGAGCACGAAGCACCCGAGCTGTACGACATTATCCGGAATTTAACGGTCCGCGCCGGTTTGCCCATGCCGCGGATCTACCGGACTCCTTCCCCCCAGCCCAATGCCTTTGCCACCGGCCGCAATCCGGCCAACTCCGCCGTGGCGGTTACCGACGGCCTGCTGCAAATGCTCAGCCGGACGGAAATCGAGGGTGTGCTGGCCCACGAACTGGCCCACATCAAGAACCGGGACGTGCTGGTGGGCACCATTGCCGCGGCCCTGGCCGGCGCCATCACCATGATCGCCAATACGCTCCAGTGGGGCCTGCTCTTCGGCATGGGCAGAGATGACGAAGAGGGCGGCGGCCTTTTGGGCCTGGCCGGAACCTTGCTGATGATTATCCTGGCTCCGATTGCCGCCACCCTGATCCAGCTGGCTATCTCCCGCACCCGCGAGTTCCAGGCGGACGCTACCGGCGCCCGCATCGCCGGGCGCGCCGACGGCCTGGCCAGCGCCCTGCTAAAGCTGGAAAGGGCGGCCGGCCGCATTCCCATG
>DAISHP010000354.1:0-2717 GCA_036822475.1 Bacillota bacterium | reverse complement strand
GCCCCAAACGGCCGGGAGACGGTTTACTATTGGATTATTGCCGGGCGCAGTTTAAAAGAGGTGCGGGAAAACAACCATTATGTGTTGACTTACGGGCCGGAGGCATTGCTCGAGGCGACGGAAAAGTACTGGAAAAACTGGGTCCATAAGGATAAACGCAGTTTTGTTGATTTATCGCCGGAAATCGAGCGATTATATTATACCAGTCTGCTGGTCGTCCGCACCCAGGTGGATAACCGCGGCGCCATTCTGGCCGCCAACGACACGGATATCATGGTGACCAACCGGGATCATTATTCCTATCTCTGGCCGCGGGACGGGGCGCTGATTGCCCACGCCCTGGACCGGGCCGGTTACCCGGAGGTCACCAGACCTTTTTATTATTTCTGCCGGGATATTTTGAGTGAAGAAGGATTTTTCTGGCCGAAATACAACCCGGACGGCTCCGTCGGCTCCAGCTGGCACCCCTGGACCCGGGACGAATACGGCTACCTGCCGGTTCAAGAAGATGAGACCGCTCTGGTGCTTTGGGCTTTGGGCCGCAACTACGCGCTCTACAAAGGTTTCGAATTTATTAAATCCCTTTACTCGCCGCTCATTGTCCCGGCGGCCGATTTTCTGGAAAGGTACCGGGATCGCCGGACGGGTCTGCCGCTGCAGAGTTATGACCTGTGGGAGGAGCGAAGGGGGGTTTTTACCTTCACTTGCGCCGCCGTATACGGGGGCCTGCAGGCGGCGGCTTCCTTTGCCCGGCTGTTTGGGGACGAGGTCAGAGCCGGGCGGTGGGAGCGGGCGGCCCGGGAAGTGAAGGCGGCAACCTTGAAACACCTGTACAGCTGCGATTTGGATCGATTTATCCGGGGCGCCGGATTCAGTGCGGAAGGGGAATTGGAAAAGGACTTTACCCTGGAGAGCAGCCTGTACGGAGTTTTTGCCTTCGGTCTTTTGCCGGCCGGCCATCCGCGGGTGAGGCGGACGATGCAGGCGATCCGGAAATTTTTGTGGGTGAATACCGGGATCGGGGGAATTGCGCGTTATCCCGGCGATTATTACTTCCGGCGTTCCGGGGATCTGCAAAAGGTGCCGGGCAACCCCTGGTTTATTTGCACGCTGTGGCTGGCCGAGTGGCAGATCGAAGCAGCCCGCACCCCCGAAGAACTGGAACCGGCCCGGGAACTGTTGGCGTGGGCAGCGAAGAGATGCGGAAAAAGCGGGATCATGGCCGAGCAGGTGCACCCGTATACAGGTGAGCGGCTTTCCGTGGCCCCTTTAACGTGGTCGCACGCCACCTTTGTTCTGGCGGTGCTTAAATATATTGAAAAATATGCCCTGATTAACAGACCTGACCTGGAAATCGACCAGTTCATGCTTCCGGCATAACTATATTCAGCGGTTTTTCTCCGGCCAGAAACCTTTTAATGTCTGCAGTGAGCAGCCCGGCGGCGCGGGCAGGCACCTCGCGGGTTTTTCCGCCCAGGTGCGGGGTAATCAGGACATTTTTTAAGCCCAGGAGCGGGTTGTCCGGGGCTGGTGGTTCCTCTGTCAGGACATCCAGAGCGGCGCCCCGGATTTTTTCTTCGCTCAGGACCTGGTAAAGGGCCTTTTCGTCGATCAACTTGCCCCGGGCGGTGTTAATTAAATACGCGCTCCTTTTCATCAGGTTGAGCTGTTTTTCTCCGATCAGGTTTTTGTTTTTTTCCGTTAACCGCGGATGCAGAGTAACAAAATCAGACTTTTGGAGAAGTTCTTCCAGGGTGGCTGGCCGGGCGCCGAAGCGGATAATTTCCTCCGGTGCGGTACGGGTGCTGTAAACCAGAATATTCATTCCAAAGGCTTTTAATTTTCCGGCTACCTCCCTGCCGACCCGGCCGAAACCAATAATCCCGGCCGTTTTCCCTTTCAGTTCGGTGCCTTCCAGAGCGGTGCGGGCATTGTAATCCCAGGCTGCCGGACCGGCGCTGCCGGTGAGAAGACCGGCCTGGACAATGTTTCTGGCCAGTGCCAGCATTAAGCCGACGGTCAGCTCGGCGGTGGCTTCGCTGGCCCGGCCCGGAGCGTTAATCACCAGGATCCCCCGGCGGGCCGCGGCGGCCAGGTCGACGTTGACCGGGTTGTTCCGGGCGCAGGCAACCAGTTTGAGGTTTTCGGCCTTCTGAAAGACCTTTTCCGTGACGGGGGCTTTATGAACGACCAGGATGTCGGCATCGGCCGACCGGGAAAGAAATTCCGCGCTGGATCCGTAAAATTCGCGGACCGAAGGGGAACAGGCGGTCAGTGAGCAGGTCCGGTTGATTTTAATGGTCGCAATATCCGTCCCGGACCCGGAAAGTGCTTCCTCCAGCGCTTCCCGCAGGGCCCGGATGGTAAGGGTCTGGTCATCGATAATCAGCAGTTTTGGCATGAACGCCTCCCCTGAAAATGGCTGGCACAAAGGCAACAGGTACAAAGGCGCCCAGAAAAAGTTAATAGCCGGTGCCTGGCACTTAATTATTAACTTATTAGGTTCTTGTATGCTTATCTCTTTGTACCTTTGTGCCTTAAGCGCCTGAAAATTTTCCTTCTGTCGGTGGTGCTTTTAGCGGCATGGATGTCTGCTCTTAAATTCCTCCAAGATATAATTATAACATATAAAAAACGTTCTCCGGAATAGCCGTCGCCCACCGGATACTGTCAAGTAAAAGTGGGTTGTTCCCGATAATTTCCAAGGCAACTCAGCC
>DAISHP010000353.1:0-2737 GCA_036822475.1 Bacillota bacterium | reverse complement strand
GGTAAAGCATGGGATGCCGGCCTGTTCGAAGAGGTTCCTGCCCTTCCCCAGGAATTCGCCGCCTAAAAAAACGCCGAAAACGGGCTTGTGCCGGTTGTTGCGCTGCACCTCCAGCAGGGCGCGGGCAATCTTTTCGCTGTCGGTGGCTGCGGTAGGGCAGAGGAGAACCAGCACGCTGTCTACTCCCGGGTCCGCCAGGACGAGCTCGAAGGCGCTTCGGTAGCGGTCGGGGCCGCCGTCGCCGAGCACGTCCACCGGGTTGTAAATGGCCGCCGCCGCGGGCAGCCGGGCGCGCAGGGCTTCGGTGGTCTCCTTCTGGAAGCGGGCCATCTTGAGATTAATCTTTTCAATATTATCGGTAGTGATGATGCCCGGGCCGCCCGCGTTGGTGACCACGGCCACTTTATCGCCGCCCGGAACCGGCTGGGTGACGAAAGCGTTGGCCAGGTCGAATAATTCCGCCATGCTGCGGGCCCGAATTACTCCCGCCTGCCGGAAGGCCGTTTCGTAAGCCAGGTCGCTGCCGGCCAGGGCGCCGGTGTGGGAAGAAGCCGCCCGGGCGCCCGCGGCGCTGGTTCCGCTTTTATAAATAATCACCGGTTTTTTACGGCTGGCCGCGCGGGCAATCTCTAAAAACTGGGGGCCGTCGGCCACGTCTTCGATATAGCAGAGTATTACCTTTGTCTCGGGATCGTCGGCGGCGTCGGCGATAAAATCAGCCTCGTTTAAATCTGTTTTGTTGCCCAGGCTGATTACTTTCGAAAAGCCGAGCCTGCTCTGGCGCGACCAGTCCAGAATGGCCACCAGCATGGCCCCGCTCTGGGAGATAAAGGCGATGTTTCCCGGCCGCGGATAGGTTCCGGAGAAAGAGGCGTTAAGCGGGGTGTGGGTGTCGATGACGCCTACGCAATTGGGCCCCACCAGGCGCATTCCGTAATTCCGGCAGATGCGCAAAAGTTCCTTTTCTAAAGCCATTCCGGCCGGCCCCACTTCCTTGAAGCCGGCAGAAATAACGACCAGGCCCTTTACCCCGGCCTGTCCGCACTGTTCGGCCACTTCCGGGGCGCGGGCCGCCGGAACGGCGACCACCGCCAGATCGATCTTCTTTTGCACGGCCAGCAGATCAGGATAACATTTTAATCCTTCGATTTCTTCCTCCCTGGGGTTGATCGGGTAAACTTTCCCTCCGTAACCTGACGCGATGATATTTTTCACCAGAAAGTTGCCTATTTTTCCGGGAGTCCTGGAGGCGCCGACGATTGCTACCGCTTCTGGTTTCAGGAGGCTGGACAGCGTCACGATGAATCTCCCATCTTTCCTTCCATATTCAGAGCACGTGCCAAATGCATTTTACCCCGGCAAGGATAATCCGGGCAAGTTCCTTATTTCATAATTACGTCGTGTATTTTTACTTCTTGTCCTCGGGAGGTTTACTTTTTTTCCTTATGTTTTTCCGGAATGAACCCGTTCTATGTAATTAAAGCAGAGATTTTATGAAAAGGGAGGAGTTTTAAGGGGATGGATGGCGTTGATCGCAAATCTTTGAAACGAGGAGTTGACCGAGAAAAAAAGCGGGTTAGGGGTTCAATGTATCACGGAAAAAGGCTTGCTTTTTCTAATTGGACAATGGTAAAATGTATCTTAAAGTGGTAGGCCCTGGTTAGGGGCTGTGCCATTTATTTCGCATGGAAAGGAGGTGAAAAGGTAATGGGTAAGCTATACCGGAACCGCATCCTCCTGGGGAACATCGCGCTGGTGATCTTCCTTGCCTTCCTGGCAACGCTGACCTGCGGTGTGGTGGCTCCGCTCCCGGCTGGGGCAGCGCCTGCTCCGAGGGAAGACAATAATCTGGTTGTTCAGGTAGACGAGCAACACCGGGCTGCCGTCCAGGACAAAAACGGTAATTGGATCAAGGACGGCGGTACTGCCAAACTTGTCACCAGCAAAGACAAAACATCGGTCAACTTCACCGTCCAGGTTCTTACCGATAAAGATTTTGACAGCATAATATTGAAAGTCCTGGGTATCGGTGAACTGGACAAAAACAAAATAACGGATGTAGCATACAAGAAAATCTACGGTACCGTCTACTACGTCTACCAGATAATCTACCACTGGGTTTACGATCAGGGCTTAAATGTAGCAGATGACAAAGATTATACCCTGCAGGTATACAGCAACAGTAAACCGCTTGCATCCATCGACCTTGACCTGGAGGCACCGCCACCTGAACCCGGCGGCGGAGGCGGCGGCGGTGGCGGGGCGACCACCCCGACGACCACCACCACTACCACCGGCACCGGCACGCTGACGGCCACTGCCGACGGCCAGGCCACCCTGACCGTGGACGACAAGAAGGTAGAGTCCCTGGCGGCCGATCCAAAGGTTATGCAGGTGGAGTTCACCATTCCCGCTGATAAGGCCGCCAAACAGGGGACCGTGGCCGTTGCTGCGGACACCCTGGCGAAGATTTTCGAAGCCGGCAAGCCGGCCGTGGTGAAGGTGGGCGACGTCCAGCTCACCATCCCTCCGGGGGCGATCGACCTGTCGGTCTTCAAGGGCCAGGACGTGACCCTCAAGCTCAGCATCGGCAGGGGTGAGGCTGCCGCCCCGGGAGATACAGCCTATAAGCTGGCCGGTGAAATCTTCAACATTTCCATCCGGGCCGAGGCAAACGGTGCGGATAAGGGCGGCATCAGCAGCCTGGAGAAGCCCGTCATCCTGACTCTGCCCTACG
>DAISHP010000352.1:0-2737 GCA_036822475.1 Bacillota bacterium | reverse complement strand
CTTGCTGGAAGCAGGAGAAAACCTCAAGGTGGTGCAGGAACTGTTAGGCCACAGCCGGATCAGCGTTACCGCCGACATCTACTCCCACGTCAGCCCGGAGCTAAAACGTTCGGCGGTGGCAAAACTAAATGGGATGTTCACCAGATAAAGCAAAGGCCGTCAGGAACCCCCTGGCGGCTAAAAAATTTTTGGGTTGTTGTCAAGTTGCTGTCAAACCCCCTGTTGTTGTCTAACCCCGATCCCGCAAACCCTTGCTATTCCTGGTGGAGGCAAGGGGACTCGAACCCCCGACCTCTAGAGTGCGATTCTAGCGCTCTCCCAGCTGAGCTATGCCCCCGTACCGTTTAAATTATATCATACGGGGGGGCAAGTGGCAAGGGGAGCGCAGGCAAATTTTGCGGTTCTGAATTGTTGCTGCCGGATGCTTTTTCAGGACGCCTTCTGCATCAGGGCCTCTTGCTTTTGTTTCTTAATGGCCAGTTCCTCCGCGTAATCGGTAGACACCAGGTACAGATTCACCCACAATTCGTGTTCGTTGGGCTTGCCTTCCAGTTCCCGGGATAACTCTTTAAATTTCTTTTGCACCCGGTCTTTAAACCCCGAAAATTCCACCAGCAGATCAATGACATCACGCTGGGTATAAGAAGTCCCTTCCCGTAGTACCTTTGCCAATCGGATCACCCCTTAGAATTTTGCTTAATTATACTATATATACCATAATATGTTAAGAGGTGGATGTTGTCTTATTTTGCTGGCCGGAAGGAAATGGGGACCTGGTCGAAACCGCGGTCCCCATTTATTTTTCTCCGGGTGGATTGAAAGCTGCGGATATAAAGGACGGAGGGTGCTGTTATTGCCTGCTCCAGCCGTATTATTGACCTCAGAACTGGCTGGCGGACGGCATGTTTTCCAGGCCGGTGCGGCCAAACATCTGGCCGTAGCCGATTCCCGTTTCCATGGCGCCGTACCGGGCGATCTGGCCGGTTTGCCCGCTCCCTTGGCCGGCCCAGCCCATCTGCGTCTGACCGGTGAAACCGGTTTGGGTTTGCCCTGGCCAGATGAGCTGGTTTTCAGACTCCCGGCTGATTTGCGCCTGAACTCCTTGCATTGTGCCCCCCTGGCCGGGCGTGGTAGTATACTGGGCCGGGGTTGCCCAGCCGCCCTGCCGGGTTGCCCCGTACTGCGGGGAGATGCCGATCTGACCGGTTGTTGAGTACTGAGCGGCGGGGCTGGTCATATACGGCGTGTACTGGGCGGACCAGCCGGTTAAGGGAGCACCGTATTCCGCCTGACCTGCGCCATATCCGGATGGCGACCCGTAGCCTCTCGGAAAGGTGCCGGTTTGTCCCGTCCAGGCGGTTTGTGCCCAGGAAGGCTGCGCCCAACCGGTTTGGGTGGCGGTTGTCTGCTGCTGGAACGGGCTAAACCCGGCAGGCGGCTGGTAGGTTGCCTGTGCCTGCGGAAATACAGAAGCGCCGGTCAGTTGTTGGGCCATGTTACTCGCCTGGGCGATGTCCTGTTGGAGCTGCCCGGCCAGATACTGAATGCGCTGCAGGTTTTGGGCGGCAAAAATTTCTTTTTGCTGGAGTTGTTGCAGTTGGGCGGAATTGTTTTGCTCGGCCTGCTGCACCTGGGAAGCCAGCTGGGAGATGGAATTAACTTCGTCGCGTAAACGTTGGAGCTGCTGATGGAGCTGATAATACATGTTTCTCTCCTCCTTGCCAGATTTTTGCTTTTTTTAGCATGTCCATAAAGAAAGTGTTTATGCATTCACGGGAAAAATTTTTGTTCTAAAATTATTTTTGTTTACTCACGTTTTGAAAAGAGAAGAAATTTCCTGGATGAACGTTGAGATTTTGAACCGTCGGCGAAACGGCGACTGGAAGATGGCTGTGGTTGATAAAAAAGGCGGGTTTGTCCTGCAATAGCTGCTCCTGGACGTCCCGGTAAAGGCGGGCGCGCAAAGCGGGGTCCGGGGTCTGCTGGGCGGTGATGAGCAGGGTATCGACCCGCTGGTTGTGGTAGCGGGTGGCGTTCAGTCCGGAAGCAATCTGGGCGGAAGAAAACAAAGTGTAAAGAAAATTATCGGGATCGCCGTTGTCGCTGATCCAGCCGTATAAAAAAGCATCCCCTTCTTGTTGGAGTAAGGCCTGTTTGAATTTTTCCCAGGGGTAGGCGCGAACCGCGACCTGAAAACCCCCGTCGGCAAGCTGGCGGGCCAGCGCCTGGGCCAGTTTTTCGCCGCCGGCCGGGTTGTAAGGACGTTCCCCGGCGTAAGTGATGATGGTGACCGGCAGGCCGATGGGGTAGCCGGCGGCGGCGAGCAGCCGGCGGCTTTGCTGCGGGTTGAAGGGGGGCTGCCGGAGTTCCGCGGCGTGCCCCAGGATGCCCGGGGGGAGCGGCCCGTTGGCCGCTATTGCGTTGTCGCCGATCAGGTCTTTAACCAGCTGAGGCTGGTTGATCGCCTGGCAGGCGGCCTGCCTGACCAGGGGATTCTGAAAAGGTTTTTTATTCGTATAGAAACCCAGGTAGCTGACATCCGCGCCCGGGGTACGCAGAATTTGCAATCCTTTTTTTGCCAGGTAAGGGATTTCTTCCTGGGCAGCGTCAATGACATCGGCTTTGCCGCCGGCAATCAACCGGCTCCTTTTGCCGGCATCGGGTTCCGGCCTGAAAATAATTTGCTTAAGAGCCGGTTTTTTGCCCCAATAATGCGGGTTAGCCTTTAAAATGATTT
>DAISHP010000351.1:0-2744 GCA_036822475.1 Bacillota bacterium | reverse complement strand
CCCAGGCGTGGGGAGTAGCCGAGGTCCTCCGGGCGTACGTGGAGGACGTGCTGGAAATAGCGCCGCCGGACATTCAGGCGTCAGTCGTCGGACGTCAGACGTCAGAAACAGAGCACGAAACATAAACTTCTTAAAGTTAGTCTTCCAATGTCCGACAATTGACGACTGATGACCGATATTGGCGTCACGAAGGTGGCATGAGGCTCTAACCCCTAATCCCTGGTCCTACCCCGAAAATATCAGGCACGAAGTACTCAGGCATAAAGGCACAATGTAAAAATACTTTTTTACCCCGACTCTTTTTGCTTATGTGCCTAAGTGCCTCAGTACCTTGAGGTGCGCCTGCTGGGAAAAATCGTTAATTTTCATCTTTTTGCTGGTGCTGCGTTAGCAGCATGAGGGTCTAATTCTGATTTAAGAGAGGGGTTTTTAACGTGGCACTGCCCAGACTGGTTATCGTAACCGGCCTTTCCGGGGCGGGAAGGACCCAGGCCCTGCGGCATTTAGAAGATCTAGGATTTTTTTGCATCGACAACTTGCCCCCGACGTTGATTCCCAAGTTTACCGAACTCTGTGCCCGGTCTTCGCGACCCATTGAGCGGGTGGCGCTGGTGGTGGATATTCGCGGCGGGGAATTTTTTGATGCTTTATTTGAAGTATTAAATGATCTCGATAAAAGCAGCACCCATTACGAAATCCTTTTTTTGGAAGCTTCGGACGAAACCCTCGTGCGTCGTTTCAAAGAATCCCGGCGCAGCCACCCTTTAAGCATGCACGGAGAAATTTTAAACAGCATCCAGGAAGAGCGGTCCCGGATGCAGGAACTGCGCGGCCGGGCCGATAAAATCATCGACACCTCGCATTTAACGACCCATCAGCTCAAAGAACAGCTGAAAAACCTTTTTGGGTTGCATACTTCTTCCGCCGGCCTGCGGATCAACATTGTGTCCTTTGGGTATAAATACGGGATTCCCCTGGACAGCGACCTCGTTTTCGATGTGCGTTTTCTGCCCAACCCCCATTACGATCCTTCTTTAAGGTGCCTTACCGGCGTTGATGCGAAAGTGGAAGAGTTCGTCCTTTCTTCTCCGGTAACCAACGAGTTTATGAAGAAATTTTTTAACTTTGTCGAGTTTCTGATCCCCGAATATTTTCACGAAGGAAAGTCTACATTAACCATTGCGATTGGTTGTACGGGCGGGCAGCACCGTTCCATTGTCATTGCCAACCAGCTGGAAAAGTACCTGACCGCCAGGAATTATCCGGTCACCGTCCGCCACCGGGATATAAACCGGTTGACTGGCGATCAAAAAAATTTATTTTCCGCTTAAACAGGCCTGAGGGAAGGAGATTTCCACCTAATGCAAGAATATTAATATAAATAAAATTATATAATTCTGGGCTAAAAAGTCCTTATGTGGTATAATATTTGCAAGCGGTGAAGGAGATGTCGTTTTCGCTCGTTACGAAAAGCGAACTGGCCCGGATCATGAATCATAAAAGGTGCTGCCGGCTGGCTGAGCTGGCGGCCCTGATCAAAGCCGGCGGCGTTTTGAAGATCAGCGAAAATCAGCAGGTGGCCTTAAAGATTAAGACGGAAAACGCAGCGGTAGCGCGAAAGATTTTTTTGTTGGGAAAAGATCTTTTCCAGGTGACCGCCGACGTCATTGCCCGGCGGAAAGTGCAGCTAAAGAAAAATAATATTTACGTGGTCAGCATCTCCGGATCCATCCTTGATATTTTGCGGGAGACCGGATTCCTGAGCAAGGAGGGAGAATTGCTGGCCGGAATAAACAAAAAACTCGTCCGGCGCGATTGCTGCCGGCGGGCCTATCTGCGGGGAACCTTTTTGGGCAGCGGCTCCCTGACCAATCCAGGCAACGGTTACCACCTGGAAATGATTCTGGGGACAAAGCAATATGCCGGGGACGTTGGTCGTTTATTGAAAAAAATGTCCTTTCATCCCGGGATAACGGCCCGGAAAAAAGGTTACGCCCTCTACCTGAAGGAAGCGGAACAAATTGCCGGCTGCCTGAGTATGATGGGGGCTCATACGGCTGTGCTGAATTTTGAGAATATCCGCATCTATAAAGAAATGCGCAACCAGGTGAACAGGCTGGTCAATTGCGAAACGGCCAACCTGAGTAAAACAATCAATGCTTCTTTGGCGCAGCAGGAAGCGATTCATTTTCTCGCTGCTACCGTCGGGTTAGAGAAACTGCCCCCGCCGCTCAGGCAGGTAGCGGAAGCGCGCCTGTCCCACCCGGAAGCCAGTCTGCAGGAACTGGGCGAACTGCTTGAACCGAAAATCAGCAAATCAGGGGTCAAACACCGCCTGCGCAGACTGGCCGAAATGGCGCAAAGCCGCCAGGCAAATCAAGGAAAAGGGATTGGTTAACCATCCTAATCTTATCGTCGTTTACCCCTGCCGTTATTTGCCCGGCCTGCCGCTGAAAAAGGAGTGACGTAAATTGCGGGCAAGTTACAGTCTGAACGTTGAGCAGGTCCAAAAACTGGTAATGACACCCGAGTTGCGCCAGGCTATTACGGTATTGCAGCTGCCGGCTCTGGAGCTCAGTCTTTATATCGAGCAGCAATTGCAGGAAAACCCTTTTTTGGAATTGCGCGACGAGGAAAACGACCATTCCCTTGCAGATGAACCGGCTGCGGCCGGAAGTCAGGATCAGAAAAGGGAATATGATCTTGATTGGGAGGAATACTTCCACGACAGCAGCGACCTGGGT
>DAISHP010000350.1:0-2754 GCA_036822475.1 Bacillota bacterium | reverse complement strand
GGCGATAAAGGCGGCCATCGCCGCGACGACGAGCTTAACGTAGGGGTAAGCGCCGAGAAATTTCCTGATCTCTTCCAGAGACGGTCCGCCGGGCTGAACAAAGAAGACGAAAAAGACAAAAAACACCGGAAAGATAGCGGCAGGAATTACGTTCATTACGTAGACGGGCGTTCTGATGAACAACTTCCATTCCCGCCGGAACAACGCCTGAAAAGGGCTGGCGGCTCTGGTCCGGATTACGGAAGGCCGCGCGGCCCGCCTTGTTTTGACCTATTTTGCGTTTGGCGGCGAGAGGGTCTTTTTCCGAATTAATCCCGTCGATCAGGATCGTTCCTTCATCGGGCTGCAAAAGGCCGACGATCATTTTTATGGTGGTCGTTTTGCCCGCTCCGTTGGGGCCCAGAAAACCAAAGATTTCTCCCTGGCGCACTTTTAAGCTGACGTTATCGACCGCCTTGACCTGTCCTCCGGCGTATGACTTCGATAAATTAACCAGCTCGAGCACTGGCTATTATCCTGTCCTTTCCCTGCGTTTTTAAAATATATACCATTTAAGCAAATTTAAAAGGAGCCCTACTTATGTCCTTATATCATTGTATTAATATTATGATACAAGCATATTTTTGTCAAGAGAAAGATTTTAGCTCATCCCTTTTTCCCGATCAGGATCCAGGAAATGTGGTGGTGGGTTTCCCCCGTGGTCCGCGGTTCAAAATATTCGTGTTCATACAATTCCTTGATCGTTAAAAAGGCGAAATCCTCTTCCAGTTCGCTTCGCTCGCAGAAATGAAGGTAGACGTTCTCGATGAAGGAATTTTTCTCGTTGGGAACGGGAATTCCTTTTCCAAAATGTTCCGGATCGCGATTGGAAAGGGTGCTTAAGAATAATAACCCGTTTGGCTTCAAAACGTTTCTGATCGTCCGGCGCAGTTCCGCCCTTTCCTCCTTTTTCAGCAACTGGTAGAAATTAGACAGAAAAACAATGTCAAATCTGCCTTCTGCCAGTTCGGTAAATCCGCAGCACCGAAACTTTACCCGGGGAGCCTGCCGGCAATATTTTTTAGCCATCTCGATTGCTTTTTCCGAGATGTCGATCCCGAAAACGGTACATTTAAGGTGTTCAGAAAGGTAGAAAGCGTCCCGGCCGTAACCGCAGCCTATATCCAGGATGCCCGGCACTTCGGCGGGCGGCTTGTGTTCCTGGAGATATTTGACGGCGGCAAGGGCAAGGACGCCGGGTGTTTCTCCCCAGAGACGCGCGTTGTTTTTGTACTGCTCATCCCAATACATGATCGGGCCCCTTTTTGGTTTATAATGGTTTATAACGTAGACAGGCTTTTGGCAACTATCATACCTTGCCTGATGTCTGGTTTCAATACCATCGCTAAAAAGAATTGCCAGGAACCTTCCTTTAGTTCCGGGAGACGCAAAAAAGTACTGGCAAAAAATTTTTCT
Source organism: Bacillota bacterium (assembly GCA_036822475.1). Lineage (GTDB taxonomy): Bacteria > Bacillota > Desulfotomaculia > Desulfotomaculales > Nap2-2B > JAIMBK01. The sequence continues at coordinate 1,299 of DAISHP010000350.1, read as the reverse complement.
TTCCCCTTGACTTTACCCTAAGGGTAAGGTGTATCGTGGAAACATCCACCGGTGGAGTAGCGTGTTTGGTGTTTACAATCGGCCAGTTTTCGAAAATCTGTCGGGTGACCACCAAAACCCTGCGGCATTACGACGAGGTTGATTTGCTCAAGCCGGCCCGGGTCGACCCGTTGACCGGGTACCGGTATTACACTGTCGAGCAAATCGACGAGTTTCGCCGGATCGCCCTGCTGAAAGAACTGGGGTTCGGCCTGGAGGCAATCAAACACCTTTTGAAACAGCCCCTGGACGCCGCGGAACTGGCGGCGGTGCTGAAGGATCAGGCGGAACACATCCGGGAGCGGGTAGACGAATACCAACGGGTTTTGGCCAGGGTCACCAAAGAAATCGATTCCTTGCAAAGGGGGAAGAATATCTTGCAGGCTAATCAGGTAAATGAGCCGCAAATCAAGGAATTGCCGGCAGTGCGGGTGGCTTCTGTCCAGGAGCGCGGGCCGTACTCGAAAGTGGGGGAGCTCTTTGGCGAGTTGGTGGGTTTTATTAATATCCATGAGTTGACCGTCAACGGACCGGGCATCTTTATCCACCACGATCCGGAGTACCGGCCGGAAGACGCCGACCTGGAGGTGTGCCTGCCGGTGGCCGGGAAAGCCCCCGGCGGCGGGCGGGTAAGCATCAAAAAACTTCCCGCCTCACGGGCGGTGTGCCTGCTGCACGTTGGGCCGTACGACCAGGTGGGCCAAACTTACGCAAGCATTCTGCAATATATTGCTGAAAAGCAGTTGACGATCACCGGCCCCTCGCGGGAGGTATACCTGGTGGGTCCCATGGGAGTGCCGCCGGAAAAATACGTCACTGAGGTTCAGTTTCCCGTAGCTTAGGAGAATCCTCTTAACTTAAACCGGAAAAATTTCAAGGTTCCTGCCTTTTCGTGGGGAGCCGGGAAAATGATTTGGAACTTCCTCCCCCGGTATTCCCCGGACGGCAGTCACCTGGCCTATTACGCGGCGCCGTTGAAGCCCGGTCAAAAGGCCGGCCGGTACGCCAACGACTACGCTATCGTGCCGGGGGAAGACGGCCCCGCGCCGGTGGCGGAAGCAGTGGAAATAATTAGCGCGGAACAGCAAAAAGTCACCCGTTTAACTGTTCCCGGGGCGAAGGTGGCGAATTTTTGCTGGGGGGCGGACGGCAGCCACCTGGCTTTTGCCGCCGGGAAAGTCAAGAGCAGCCCCGCCGGCCAGGCCGGAGCCTGGGAACCGCCCGCGATGGAATGGCAGTCCCTGTGGGTGGCCGACCTTC
>DAISHP010000349.1:0-2763 GCA_036822475.1 Bacillota bacterium | reverse complement strand
GCCCGGCTGGAGCGGGAGATTGCCGAAAAAATTGAGTTCGTGCGCTGCCGCCCGCCCAGGGTCGTCCGCCAGTGGCTGGAAGGGCACGTCTTCCGGGGCTTTTTCTTCCGGGCGGTGTTTCGTTCCCACGAAAAAACCGAAGAACTGCTGGAGATTGTGGTGGACGGGTCCACCGGCCTGGTGGCGCCCGATTTTGCCGGCTGGTGGGCAAACGTGGTGGCGGCCGGGGAGCCCGCGTGGCAGTTGCCGGAAGCACCCGCCCTTCCCCTGGCGGACCTGTACCGGGCGGCCTGCCGGGAAGCGGAAAGACAGGCCAGGGAGCGGGCCTTTGCCCTTCAGGAGCAGGCAAAGGGCCGGCTGGCCCGGGAAATGGCCAGGGTGACCGGGTATTACACCCGGATGATCCGGGAAATCGAACATAAGCTGGCGGCAACCGGCGACGAGGCCAAAAAGGAGCGCCTGGCCAGACAGCTGGCTGCCGTGGAGGCCGACCGGCAGCGCCGGGAAAAGGATACCCTTGACCGATACGCCGTGGAAGTGGAGCTGTACCTGGACCACCTGGTGGACTACCGCCTGCCCCTTCTGCACGTCGGGCTGGAAGTGCAGCATAAAAAGCAGGTCTTGCCGGCGGCCGTCTTGTACAATCCCTTCGCCCACCGCCTGGAAACGCCCGTCTGCCCCCTGTGCGGCCAGCCTTCCCCGCGCCTGCTTCCGGACGGCGAAAACCGGCTGGTCTGTGTCCGTCACGAAGCATAAAAGATCTATTCCGATGACAAGAGGACTGAGAGTATAAGCTTTTGTTGCCGCCCTGTATTTTTGAAAGATTTCTGCGGGTTGAGAGAATTGACTGAACCAGTAGCCGCCCTGTAGGGCCTGTCTTTTCTTGATAAAGATGGATACCGGAAAGAGAGAAAAAGCGGGAGACTGAATCGTCTGTTGAAAATGGAGGCCCCGCCGCGTGTATAGATATAAATTCTAAAATGGGAAACGTGATGTTCCGGAAGGAAGAAGGCCAGCGTGAAATTTTTCCTCTTTAAGAATTTATTCAGAAGGGAAATTAAAAATTGGTGTCGAATAGTGCTTCTGGAAGGAGAAAGTTTTGCTGTGGAAGCAAAGCTGTAAATAAAAGCGGGTTGGCCAAAAAGGCAGGCCAGTCAAGATTTTACCCAAAAGGATAAGGATTAACTGACAGCTTCCAGATTGATTTCAGGAAATTGGACCACGCAGGTCTGAACGTCTCCAGAAGGAGAAGCATGATGTGCTTGCGTGGTTTTTTATTTTTGGCCGGAATAACCCCTTAGAACCTTGTATTTAACCCGGGAGTGTGTTTTTAGTTGGGCCGTTACCTGGCAAAGCGCCTTCTTTACCTCCTCCCCGTGATGCTGGGGGTATCCATCGTCACCTTTGGGCTCATTAACCTTGCACCCGGCGACCCGGCGGAGCTGATCTTGCGCTCCGGCGGGGTGGAGCCGACCAGGGAAGCAGTGGAAGCTCTGCGGGAAGAGCTGGGCCTGAACGACCCGGTATACATTCAGTACGGCCGGTGGGTGTGGAATGCGGCGCAACTGAACCTGGGCAAATCTTTTCGCACCGGGCGGCCCGTGGCGGAGGAGATCCTTTCCCGCTTTCCGGCCACCCTGGAGCTAACTTTCGCGGCCATGGTCTTCATGGTGTGTCTTGCCCTGCCGGCAGGGATTTTCTCTGCCCTTTACCGGCATGCTTTCCTTGACCACTTAAGCCGCCTCGGGGCTCTTTTCGGCGCTTCGCTTCCCGGCTTCTGGCTGGGGCTCGTGCTCATCTATTTTTTCGCCGTGAAGCTGGGGCTATTACCGGTAATGGGCCGGGGCGGGTTGAAGCATCTGGTGCTGCCGGCGGTAACCTTAGGGTTTGGGCTGGCCGCCGTCTACGCCCGGACTTTGCGGGCCGGCATGCTGGACGTGCTGGGGCAGGACTACATCAGGGTGGCCCGGGCCAAGGGGTTGAAAGAAAAGTGGGTGATCGGGCGCCACGCCTTGAAGAACGCCCTTTTGCCCGCGGTGACGTTACTGGGCATGAGCTTCGGGCATCTTCTGGGGGGAGCGGTAATTGTGGAAACCATCTTTGCCTGGCCGGGCGTGGGGAAGTTTGCCGTGGATTCCATCTTCAACCGGGACTACCCGGTGATTCAGGGATACGCCCTTTTCATGGCTGTTGTTTTTGTCCTGGTGAACCTCCTGGTGGATATCTCCTACGTTTTCCTCGACCCGCGCATCCGCCTGGAAAGGGGGAAATAGCCGATGAGCATCTCGAAAAACTCCAGTGTTGGGGTTGCCGGTTATCCTGCCGCCGGGCGCTTTTGCAGGCGGTGCCGGAATCCGACCTGCGGCAAAGAACCGGCCCAAAACCGGTAGTGCGGGGCGAGCCGCCCGACCCGGCCAGTCCTCCACCGGGCTGCCGCTTTCACCCCCGCTGCCCGGAAGCATGCGATGTGTGCCTGAGAGAGGAGCCCGTTTTGAGGGGCCTTCCATGCTGCTGAGCTGTTTTCTTGGCAATCTGTTTCAAAATACTGTATTTCACGATTTTTTTCTTCAGCCCGGCGGTTATTGCATCCCTGGGGTGCCGCACCGGAGCCGTATACCTGACAATTTACCTTGGTATAAACCTGATGGTCGGTGCTGTGGGGCTGCTGCTGGGCAGGCTGCTTTTACCGCGGCCGGGTCGGGCTTAGAAAGGAGAGGAATTGGATGAAAGAAAAAAAGAACGTTACCTTGTGCGATACCACGG
>DAISHP010000348.1:0-2795 GCA_036822475.1 Bacillota bacterium | reverse complement strand
CAGTTCCACACCCCGAAAAACCTGGCCATGTCCATTGCCATCGAAGCCGCCGAACTGATGGAAATTTTTCAATGGGGACCGGAAGCAGCGGAAATGGCTCCGGATGACCTGGCGAAAGTCCGGGAGGAACTGGCCGACGTGGTGATTTATTGCCTGGCCATGGCCAACCGGCTGGGTGTTGATTTATCATCGGCGGTCAAGGAAAAAGTGGCGAAAAACAGCCGCAAATATCCGAAGGAGAAATATTGCGGCCGGTATAAATAAGTCGTCGGACGTCGGACGTCGGACGTCAGTCGTCGGAGAGGAAAAGGAAACTAAATCCGAGTAAGCAACAGAACCTCCATACTTACGCTGTTTTGATCAAATCAGGTGTGCCGATGGATACCAACTATATTGACATCGCCTGTTCTTACGTACCGGTTGAAATTATTCACGCTGCGGGATTTATTCCCCGGCGGCTCATCCCGCCGGCGCCGACCGAGGCGGCCCTGCTGCCCCGGAACTTCTGTTCCTACGCCCGCGCCTGCGTGACCACTGCTGACCGGGCGGTTCCGGCTGTCTTTACCACCTGCTGCGACGGATTGCGCCGCTGTTACGACGTGCGGAAAACGCAGGGGGATCTGGTGTTTATTTTAGATCTCCCCCGCCAGGCAAAGGATTCCTCCGTCCGGCACTACCGGCAAGAGTTAATCAGAATGGGGGAGTGGCTTGCCGAAATTTCCGGCCGCCCCGTTTTGGCCGGGGCGTTATGGAATTCCCTTCAGATTTACCAGGAAGTTCGCCGGCAATTAAAAACGGTCGAAAGCCTTGCCGGGATCACCGGGAAATTTTGGGAACTGCTTTGGGCCGCTTTAACCGGACCTCCGGAAGATGCGCTGAAGTTATGCTCGGAATTCCAGGGCAGTTTTGTTTTGGATAGGCAAAAGAAACGGCGGGTTCTGCTGGCCGGAACGGTTTTACCCGACCCGCGGATCCTGGAACTGGCCGAACAGTACGGCACAGTGGCAGCTTTTGCCGATTTTTGCCTGGGAGGGCGTTTTTATTCTAATTTCAACTGCCCTTTCCCGAAAAGCTCAGAACCTGCCTCCGGCGACCCCTGGCTGGCCCTGGCCGGGGCTTACCTGACGAAGCCCCCGTGCCCCCGGATGGCTGGAAAAAGCGCGCGCGCCCCGTACATTCAAAATCTCCTGGAGGGCGTCCGTCCCGCCGGAGTGATCTTTTACGGCTTGAAATTTTGCGATCACGGCCTCTACGAAGTACCCCTGTGGCGTTTGTTTTGCGGCCGGCGGGAAATCCCTTTTCTGCACCTGGAAGGCGAATACCAGAGCGGTGTCCCGGCCCAGCTGCACACCCGCCTGCAGGCATTTCTGGAAACGATTTAGGGGGAAGGTCAAAAGCGTGGATTTAAGGGAATACATCCGCCGGCGAACCCAGCGGAACAAATGGGAAAAATACATTACCTCTCCGCAGACATATTTATTTTTGGAACTGTTGAGTATCTTCTGGCACCCCGGCAAGCTGAACCGCCCCACCAAGGCGGCTCTGCTTTTCGGGATCAGGCTGATGCGGCAGGCCTGCCGGGGCAAAAGGCCGGTGGTCTGGACGAACGTCTATACGCCGCCGGAATTAATCTGGGCCTGGGGGGGTATTCCCTTCTTTCCGGAGGCAGCTGCGGCGGTGGCCGCCAACCTCGGCCGGAGCATCCATTTTCTAAAAGTTGCGGAAGGAGCCTGGTATTCCACGGATTTATGCAGCTTTCACCGCTGCGCCCTGGGGATGGCCCTGGAAAGAGTGCTGCCCCGGCCCGACCTGGTGATCGCCACCACCCATTTATGCGACGGGGCGGTTAAGTTTTTAGAGATGGCTGCCGGGATCTACGGCTGTCCGTATTACCTGCTGCAGATCCCTTATCGGGATACCCCGCAGTCCCGCTCCTGGCTGGCGGAAGAGATTCTGGCCCTGCAAAAGGAATTAAAACCTCTTTTGCCTGCCCGGCCGGAAGAAATCGGGCGGGTTATAGACAATCTCAACGCCACGCGCCGGCACATGGCGGCAATTAATGACTTGCGCAAAAACATCCCGGCCCCCTGGCGGGGCAGCGAAGCGCTGACCCGGGTGGTGATTTTCTTAAGCGGCCTGGGCACTGCGGAGGCGCTGAATTTTTACCGCGAACTGGAACAGGTGCTGCGCTGCCGGGTGAGTAAAAACGCCCCCGCGGTGGCGGAGCAGGAACGCCGCCTGCTCTGGCTTCACTTCAAGCCTTTTTATCCTAACCCGCTGATGGATTTGCTGGAATCCGGCTTAAAAAGCGTCATTGCTTTCGAGGAGGTAAGCGAAGTATTCTGGGAGGAAATTCCCCGGGACAATTACGCCGGGGGGATGGCCGCGAAAATTTTGGCCAACCCCCTCTGGGGCCCCGCCGAGAGGCGGGTAAAACAGGCCATGAAGCTGGCCCGGGAGTATCGTGTGCAGGGAGTGATCCATTTTGCCCACTGGGGCTGCCGCCAGAGCAATGGAAGCGCGGCCCTCCTGCGAACCGCCTTCGGCAAAGCGGGAATTCCCTTTTTAAACCTGGACGGCGACTGCATCGATCCGCGCAATTTTATGGAGGGCCAGACGATCACCCGGGTGGAAAGCTTCCTGGAAATGCTGCGCTAAAAGCACGTTGCCCCCGGTCGTTTCCGCTCCCGCCCCCGGCATCGCTATTTTTTTAACTCCGCCACAGGCAGGCGCACGCTTTTCCCGGGCCCGGCCCGGCCTCTTTTGCTTTTGGAAGCGGCCGGAATTACCGGGGG
>DAISHP010000347.1:0-2796 GCA_036822475.1 Bacillota bacterium | reverse complement strand
AAACGGGTAGCTGCGGGCGCTTTTTTGCGGAGAAAAATTAACCTCCTCCCGCTTTTGCCGTTTTTGGCACCAGGTCCAGCTTGACCTGCAACCCCAATCTTTTGGCGATTCTCTCAAGTGAACGCAGAGAAGGTAAGTGCTTTCCACTTTCCAGCCGGGCTATAACTGATTGCGGGACCCCGGCCTTGCGGGCCAATTCTTGCTGGGTGAGGTTTAAGTCAAGGCGCAGTTTAATCAAGGCGCGTGCGACTTGGTAGCTGAGTTCGCTTTCCTCCCAGGCCTGGCGAAAAGCCGGATCTTGTAGTTGTTCTTTCAGGTGGTCTCTAAATACGGTCATTTTCTAAAGCCTCCTTCCATTGTCTTAGTCGTTCGGTGGCCAACCGGATGTCTTTATGAGGAATCCGTTGGCCCTTTTTGATTATTGCGTGGAGCAAAACGATTTTGCCCTTCCCGTGGCCGAAGAAGATGCGGAAGGTTTTTCTGTCTCCTTCGATCCTTAATTCCCAAAGGCCGGTCTCTCCGGTAACGTTTTTGACATGGGGCTGACCAAGCCGGGGCCAGAACTCTTCGAGCAGGGAAAGGCCGCGGAAAATGCGGCTCCTGTCCTTTGCCGGCAAAGCGTTAATGAAATCCTTAACTGGTTCTTTTCCACTCCTTGGGAGACGAAAATACTCAATTTCGGTCATGCAGTTTATCCTCCAAAGTTATTATAGCAAATCTGCTATAATAGTCAATGTTCTGACCGGCCCCGCAGGGCTTTTTATTTTCAGGAGGTGTTTTCTTTTCATGCTTCAGGAATTCGTTCGCTTTCTTCGCGACGACCGCGGCGCCGCCGTCCCCACAACCTTGCTGCCGCTGGCCGCCGTTTCCGGGCTGGCGGCCCTGGCCGCCCACAGCCTGCACCACCACCTGGCCCAGGGCGTCGCGCCAGGCGGCCTGGGTGGGAACCTGGACCCGGGAGCGGCAGCCGGGGCAGGGGTAGCGGCGGTGCCGGTGGTGGCAGGGGCAACAAAGTGGGAATGGGAGTGCGGAGGGAAAATGCTGCTCATGAATCGGGACTTGGCACGGGATAAACTGCTTTTTGCGCCGCCGCGTGACAACGCAAAAGACGAGAGGAGATAGAAGCACCGATAGACCTCCCCAACGGAGAAAAAATAGAACAGCGAGGGTTACAGTGGAAATGGCCAGGCGATGGAAGAATTTTTTTAATATCGTTGGACCTGGCTGAACGAGCAGGTTTATCTGGTTTAACAAGGGATGTAGTAGCGTACCTGACGCGGTGTTACGTGCTTGAGCAACGCGGAACCGGAGACAAAGAAATAGAATTCTACATGCACGAGTTGGCCGACGCCCTTGGTCTGGCCTGGCGCGGCAGGGACACGGTGGAAGCGCTCAGCCAGGCGCTTGACCTCGGACGTGCGTTGACTGTGCGGAATATGCCAGTGAGGGTTAAAACTAGAGTGCCAGCTAACAAAAATAGAGAACAAAAAAGATAATCCTGAATCCGTGATACCATCTCACTAATAACCATTTTTAGGCATAAACTGGGTAATGTTACCTATTACGATGGGAATCCTGCTTAAATTTCAGTTATCAGATTCCTGCTTGAGGAGCAACACCAGAAAATAACATCAGGAAACCGTTTTCAGGGAACAGAAACCCCTCCTTCACAAATGCCTTGCATTTGGAATTTATTAACAAGATTTAGGCAAAAGCCAGATAAACTCGTTTAAAAGTGGCACACCACGGGCAATAACGGCTAAAGCCAGGTTTGTAGCGCCGGGCATGGTAAACAACCCGGGAAGCCAGGTAAATCAGATTCTGAATGACGGTTCTGATTCGCCTTCGGGACACTTTCTTTTTTAGTCGGTAACTTGCAAGCTTTCCTGGCCAATTACGCGCAGGATGTTGGAGCGTAACCTTCTTCGCCCAGGATCGTTCCACTCGGGGCGTAGCCGTCAAATCCCTTGTAGGTTCGGGAAACTCCTTCTTTTTTGGTTTTGGAATTATCGTGTCCATAGGCACGTACTGCTTCCCTTTAAGGGTAATCGGAGTAATCGGCGCACCGGTGTTTTTAATCAGGTTGACTTCCAGGATAATTTGCCGCCATTTGTAATTTTTGGCGGCCATGTCCAGCCTCTGGCGTAAAGTGGGGCTGGAGGGGGTTTGCCCAGGCCATTTGGAAAAAGGGCTCTTCTCGAAACGGCTCGATGGAATCAAAGTCACTTTTGCCCTGGCACAATAGACCAAGGTAAGCTGCCGCCACATCACCGTGGGGAATTTCCGGAGCGGATACTCCCGGCAAACTGGTTTGATTGAGGCGTTCTTTTAAGGATGGATACCGGCAACCCGCCCAGGGACAAACCGTAGTGAGTTTTAATGTGTTCTTCGCGAGGATGAATTTCATCGCGCACCTCCAGGGTGAGGTCGATATATTTTAATTATCTTTGATTATCTCCATTATACTTTATTTATCGTAGAATATCAAGGGATTTTAAAAATTTATTTCACGGATTCAGGTAAAATTTAAGCTCCTCCGGGGGGCCCACGAAAGAAAAAATACTGCTGCCAGAAAAAAGCTTTCTCGTATCGCCGCTGACTTTACACCGTGCCTTACCAAAGAAAAATTCGTCCAGACGGGGTAGATTCCCCGGCAGGCAAATGTCCTGCCGCCCTTTTTCCCCCAAGGTTCAGCAAGGCATTCAGGGCTTTTCCCGGATCAAACGCAAAACCATTCATATAAACGCACCCAATACCGTATCCCTGCTGCGTACGGGCGCCTATTCCCCCCATTCA
>DAISHP010000346.1:0-2805 GCA_036822475.1 Bacillota bacterium | reverse complement strand
CTCGGTAGGGGTTTCGATTTCCTGCTTAGGATCCTACAGTAATTTTACACTAAGCTCGCCGTCTCCGGGAAGAAATTTACCAATCATTGCCAACCCAAACCACACCAAAGTTAATCAACCAGTAAATCAAAACGTTCCAGCCCATGTGCAAAAGATAAGCGCCGGCCACCGCCAACCAGGGGCCCCTGCCCCCCTGCAAAAAGAAAAACGCTGCCAGCTCTCCATGATTAAAACCAAAAAAGCCGCGCCCCGGCAATGGTCATACCGGTGCGCGGCCGCGCTTTCAGATGATCTTCAACCCAGATGGGAATAGATCGCTAGCCAGTCCTTTTCTCGCCATCCTTTTACCGCTGCATTATTTCTGGAATATCGAGGGTCCACAGGGGGATTTCGGGTTGCACAATTTATAATTTTCAATCATTCTTTCTTCGCTTAAGTTTTCATCCACTCCTAAAAATTGCTCTTCCCCGGAGGTCTTCCCTTGCAACCCGGATTTTTGCGGTTCACGAGACGGCAACGGAGTTGCGTCGTTCAACCAGAAAGACATAAGGTTCACCCCCTTATAATGATAATTCATAAAATTATGTTACTTCATGCAATTAGTTTATGTCAAGAGGTATTTTTCTGTTCCAAAAAAAAATTGGGCATACCCTAAGGCGCCTATTTATGATCTATTATCAATTTTTAAGGATCATCCGGGCAGGAATAGGTTAGGTCTTGCCTTGTTTTTTAAATAATTATAAGATGTTTTACGAGGCGGCTCGGGGCGAAAAAATCGGCGGGCTGGGCTTCTAAGCCGCGTAAAATCACCCGGTGGTAAATATATCTGCAAGGGGAGGAACAGCCGGTGAAACCGGAAGAAAGATTGATCTGTGCGCTGGACTTTGCCGACGTTGAAAAGGCTAAAGAAATGGTCGAAACGCTGGCGGGAGTGGTCGGCTTTTTTAAAGTGGGCCTCGTCTTATATACAGCCGGCGGGCCGGAATTTGTCCGGTGGCTTTTGGACAAAGGCAAAAAAGTTTTCCTGGACTTAAAATTTTTTGACATCCCCGAAACGGTGGAAAAAGCCGTGGCGCAGGCGGCCCGGCTGGGCGCATCTTTTCTAACCGTCCACGGCAACGCCCGAATCATCAAAAACGCCGTCCGGGGGCGGGGCGGCTCCGGGCTGCAACTGCTGGCCGTAACCGTCTTAACCAGCCTGGATGCCGCCGACCTCCAGGATTTAGGTTTCCCCTGCCCGGTTGAGGAACTCGTCCTGTACCGGGCAAGAAAAGCAGTCGAATACGGCTGCGACGGGGTGGTCGCCTCCGCCCGCGAGGCCGGCCTGCTGAGAAAGGAACTGGGCCGCCGCCTGCTGATCGTCACGCCGGGCATCCGGCCGGCCGCTCAATTCGGGAAAGGGAAACCGGATCTGCAAAAAAGAACACTCACCCCCAAAGAAGCAATTGCCGCCGGAGCGGATTACCTGGTGGTCGGCCGCCCGATTATCCAGGCTCCGGACCCTCGCCGGGCAGCCGCAGAAATTTTAAAGGAGATCAGGTAAAAATCAGTTCTTTCCCCATAATTAGCGCGTCCTCTTTAGTGTCTTCATAATACCCTTTGCGCCGGCCTTCCCGGTGAAAGCCCAGGCTCTGGTAAAGCGCTATGGCGGGCCGGTTGGACGCGCGCACTTCCAGGGTCATCCGGACCGCTCCCAGAAAGGCCGCCCGGAAGATCAATTCCCTCATCAGCGCCCGCCCGATGCCCCGCCCCCGGTAATCGGGGTGGACGGCCAGATTGGTCACGTGCGCTTCGTCCAGAACCAGCCACATCCCCGCGTATCCGACTACCTTTTTTCCCTCCAGGGCGACCAGATAAAAAGCCAGGTCGTTTTGCAATTCGTTGAAAAAAGAAATCTTGGGCCAGGGAGTGGGAAAGGAAAGCTTTTCAATTAAATATACCGCTTCGATATGTTCCGCCTGCATGGCCGCCAGGCAGATTTCTAGCCCTTTTCGGCCGTTCTTTGTTTTTCCAGCCATTTAATTTCCGCCTCAGCCTTGCGCAGGTATAAAGGGACCAGAAAGAGAGGATCGCTGACCTCGTTGGCCAGGAGCTTCCGCCAGCCCAGACCGGCCACCGCCGCTCCCCGGGGAAGGGACAGTTCAACAGGAGCAAAGACGGCCCGCGCACCCAGTCGGCCGCGAAACAATTCCCGAAAGGCAAGGGCGCCGTCTCCCGTTAAGATCACCCGCCCGCCCGGCTCTGTGAACAGTTCTGTTAAATGGGCGGCCACCGCCTCCGGGGGCTTTGCCGCGGGTTCGCTTACACACTTTAAGCTTCCCTCCGGGGAAGCGTAAACGGCAGCATAAACTTCGTTTTTGCGGGCGTTAATCACCGGGCAAACAAAATTGCGCGGGTCCGTCGCCAGGGGATAGGCCAGCGCTTCCAGGGTCCCCACTCCCGCGATGGGCAGGGCCAAAACCTGGGCCAGCGTTTTGGCCGTGGCCAGGCCGATGCGCAGGCCGGTAAAGGAACCGGGGCCTACGGAGACGGCAATGCCCGCCAATCGGGCGGGGGCAATCTGGGCATCGGCCAGGACGTCTTTGATCATCGGCAGCAGGTTTGTAGAATGGGCATACCGGATATTTAAAAAGCGCTCGGCCAGGAGAACCCCTTCTTTGACCACCGCCACTCCCAGCACGGCGGTGGCCGCCTCAATCCCCAGCACGAACAAGTCTGCTCAACTCCCTTAAAGACAATTCTTCAACCAGGCGGCGATACCTCTCCCCCCGGGGCAGCAGAGTAATTTTCCGCGCGTTTTCTTCT
>DAISHP010000345.1:0-2821 GCA_036822475.1 Bacillota bacterium | reverse complement strand
CCAGAGCGGCGTAAACTATGAAAAACCGGGCCGGCTCCCCGTTCTCCAGCAGGAGATTAACCGGCGGCTGGAAAGTGAGACGAGGCAGTTAATCCGCAAAACCCAGGAAAAGTTCCGCGCCGATATCTTCGGTTTTGGCTTTCAGGCCAGACGGCTGGCCGCCACTTACCCCGAATGGCAGCAAATGAACTGGCCGGAGCTTTACCCGGAGGCGGAGGTGCACGTGGCTTTCGACGTCCAGATCAGGCGCATCGGCCTTTTGCGCAAAACATTAAAAACTAAAAGTGCCTGAGAACAATCGTCCCTTTGTTAAAGTAAGAAACAGTTACCTGCAGGCAACAGCCTGTTTTTCCCTAACCCCTGTCTTTCCGAGGTGGACGGGTATGCTGAACATTGTCATCTTGATTTTTTTGTCAGGCGTTTTTTATTACTTAAGCACCTACGCCCGCTGGGCCTGGCGGCAGGGCTACCGGCGGGGGGCGGTGGGGACCGTCCTGGTCGCCTTGCTGACCCTGGTCCTGCCGGTGGCGGTGTGGGCGTATCACCAGTACGTTATGTAGGGATTAGGGGATAGGGGATAGGGATTAGGGGATAGGGATTAGGGGAAATTTTACTCACCTGGTTCTTAAACATTCGCCTTAGGAGGCTATTCCCTAACCCCTAACCCCTCGTCCCTGTTTTTTAAGGGGGATTGTTAAATGCGGCCTTTGTGGAAAGGGGCAATCAGCTTCGGACTGGTTTACGTGCCGGTGAAGATTTACGTGGCCACCGAAAAAAAGGACCTGAAGTTTAATTCCCTGCATAAGGAGTGCCAGACGCCCATCCAGTACCGCAAGTATTGCCCTTCCTGCGGCCGGGAGGTGGGTGCCGAAGAAATTGTGCGCGGCTATCAATACGAAAAGGGGCGTTTCGTGATCCTTACCGAGGAAGATTTCGAGGAGCCGGCCGAAGAAGCCGCTCACGGCATCGACATTCTGGACTTTGTCGACCTGGCCGGGATCGACCCGGTCTACTACGACAAAGCGTACTACCTGGTGCCGGCGAGGGGCGGCGAAAAAGTCTATGAACTTTTAAAGAGAGCCATGCAGGAAACGAAAAAGGTGGCCATCGCCAACGTCGCCGTGCGCAGCAAAGTTTCCCTGGCGGCCGTCCGGGCGGACAGGGACGTTCTGGTCATGAGCACCATGTATTACGCGGATGAAATCAGGAACCCGCATTTAATCGAGGAACTGCGGTACCGGGTGAACCTGTCCGAAAACGAAATAAAAATGGCCGTCGGTCTGATCAACAGCCTTTCCACCGGTTTCGCGCCGGAGAAATACCGCAACACCCGCCGGGAAGCGCTGCTGGAAATTATCCGCGCCCGCATCGCCGACGAGCGGGTTGTCACACCCGCCCGGCCCGCGCCGGAAAAGGTGGTCGACCTGATGCAGGCGCTGAAAGCCAGCATCGAAAAGGTCCAGGCCGAACGGGGCCCAACTGCCGCCGCCCCGCGGAGGCGCAAAAAAACCGGTTAGCATTAATCATGAAAATTGAGGCACCAGGCCGCGCAAAAAACCGGCAAGGCTTATTTACCCCTTTTGTGCCCTGTTGCCTTTGTGCCTCCAAAATCAGTCGTCGGCCGTCAGATGTCAGTCGTCGGAAGATAATGTATATTTTCTGGGAAGTACCCCCTGAAAACGTTCATTCTCACCATTGTTAATGAAAATGAGGCCTAAAGCAGGCACCTTTCCTTTGTGCCTTTGTGCCTGTTGCCTCTGTGCCTGTTATTTTCTAGGGAGGAGATGACCTGTTTATCGACGAACTGCCCCTTCTTAAACCCATGCTGGCGGTAAACAGCGAACCCTTCGACAGCCCTGACTTCCTTTACGAAGTCAAGTGGGACGGCTACCGCTGCCTGGCCTACCTGGAAGCAAACAAAACCGTCCTGCGTTCGCGCAACCGGCGGGAAATCACCCCCGCCTTCCCCGAACTGGCCGGCCTGTACGATCACGTCAGAAAACGTCCGGCCCTGCTGGACGGAGAAATTGTTATTTTCAAAAACGGCCTGCCCTCCTTCGCCGCCCTGCAGTCCCGGGCCTTCGCGGTTGATCCGGAGAAATCCGCCCGGCTGGCCGAGGAAGCCCCGGCCCTTTTGATTGCCTTCGACCTATTATACTCCGGAGGGGTATCGTGTCTGCGCGAACCCCTGGAAAAGCGCAAGGAAATTTTAGCGGAAATATTGGTGACCGGCGGACCGGTAGTTATCTCCGAATTTATTTCCGGCCCGGGGCACGAATTTTTCCAGGCCTGCGCCGAACGGGGACTGGAGGGAGTTGTGGCCAAGCGCCTCGGCAGTCCGTACCTTCCCGGCAAACGCTCTCCCCACTGGCGAAAATTTCGCCACACAAAAGAAATGGACCTGGTTATTTGCGGCTACCAGAAGGGTCGGGGCGGGCGGAAGCTGGGCTCCCTGGTGGTGGCCGAAAACGCAGCAGGGAAGCTGCTCTACCGGGGAAAAGTGGGAAGCGGTCTGGACCGCGAGGAAGAGCGGCGGCTTCTGGAATTGCTCCCTTCTTTAGAAATTAAAACTCCTCCCCTGGACCTCCCCCCGCAAGAAGGAAGAGGTGTCTTGTGGGTCAAACCCGCGCTCGTTTGTGCGGTTAATTTCTTGGGTTTAACCGGCGACGGACTGCTGCGGCACCCGGTTTACCGGGGGCTCCGTTTCGACAAAATTTTTCTTGGGGATGGAACACTTTTTTCCGGGCGGCCATAATATGGTACTGAAAACAGGAAATACCTAGCAAGAGAAAGGAGGAAAAATAAATGGCCTTTGGCGCAG
>DAISHP010000344.1:0-2821 GCA_036822475.1 Bacillota bacterium | reverse complement strand
CGAACGCCACCGGCACGCCGGTCTCCATGCTGATTCTGGCAATCCCCTTCGATACTTCGGCGGCCACGTACTCAAAATGCGGGGTGGCGCCGCGGATTACCGCACCCAGGCAAATTATCGCGTTAAACCGCTGTTTTTCAATCATCCTGCGGGCGGCCAGGGGAACCTCAAAGGCGCCCGGCACCCAGGCTATTTCCATGTCCTCTTCCGCCACACCGTGGCGTTTGAGGGCGTCGAGGGCGCCGCTAAGCAGCCGGTTGGTGATAAATTCGTTAAAGCGGCCCACTACCAGGCCAAACCGCAGCCCCTCGCCCAATAAATGACCTTCGTAAACTTTCGCCATGATTATTTACCCCTTCATCAATAAACTGGCGCCGCCCCGGCAGTCAAAGTCACGACATCAGCGGCGTCCTGGTTTTTTCCGCAATTGGTTTCTTTTTTACCAGCTGACAGAATCTATTTCAAACGTTCGTCTCCGCCTTTTACCTTCCACCTTCCCCTTCTGACCTCTGACTTCCGACCTCCGACCTCTATTTTCACCCGGTGAGGTTTAATAAGTGTCCGAGCTTCTTCTTCTTCGTGCTCAGGTAAAAACGGTTGGTTTTGCACGGAGAAATTTCGATCGGAACGCGGTCCACAACCTGCAGCCCGTACCCCTCCAAACCGGCGATTTTCCGCGGGTTATTGGTCATGATACGGATCTTTTTTAGACCGAGGTCCACCAGGATCTGAGCGCCAATCCCGTAATCCCGCAGGTCCGGCGGGAAGCCTAAAGCTTCGTTAGCCTCGACGGTGTCCTTGCCCTGATCCTGGAGCCTGTAGGCCCGGATCTTGTTCAAAAGGCCGATGCCGCGCCCCTCCTGGCGCATGTACAGAACAACGCCTACGCCTTCTTCTTCAATCATTTCCATGGCCCGCTTCAGCTGCTCGCCGCAATCGCAGCGCAGAGAGCCAAAAACGTCGCCGGTGAGACATTCTGAGTGCACCCGCACCAGGGGCGCCTCCACGCTCGTTAAATCGCCCTTCACCAGAGCAAGGTGGCCTTTTTTGTCCAGCAGGCTTTCGTACGCTACGGCGGTAAATTCACCGAACCTGGTCGGCAGCTTCGCTTCGTCCACTTTTTTGATCAGTTTTTCCGTGCGCCGCCGGTACTGGATCAGGTCGGCGATGGTGATCATCTTTAAGCCGTGCTGACGGCAAAACTCGAACAGTTCGGGCACCCGGGCCATGGTTCCATCTTCTTTCATAATTTCACAGCAGACGCCGGCCGGGTAGAGGCCCGCCAGCCGCGCCAGATCCACCGTCGCTTCGGTATGGCCCGCCCGGCGCAAGACGCCGCCTTCCTTCGCCCGCAGAGGGAAGATATGCCCCGGGCGCCGGAGGTCTTCGGGCCGGGTGGCCGGATCCAAAATGGATTTAATGGTAAAGGCCCGCTCGTGGGCGGAAATGCCTGTCGTCGTGTCCCGGTGGTCGATGGAGACGGTAAAGGCGGTGCCGTGGGGGTCCGTATTATGCGTCACCATCAGGGGCAAATCCAGTTCGTCCAGCCGCGCCCCGTTAACCGGCAGGCAAACCAGGCCGCGGGCGTGGGTAACCATAAAGTTGATCGCTTCCGGGGTGACCTTTTCAGCGGCCATGATGAGGTCCCCTTCGTTTTCGCGATCTTCGTCATCGACCACGACAACCATTTTTCCGGCGCGAATATCTTCGATGGCCTCATCGATGGTGTTAAAACGAAATTCCATGTCCTTACTTCCCTTCTCTTCCGCAATATTCAAACCAGCTTCTCCTCCGAAACACCCCTTTGCCTGCCGTTCGTTTGCCGTTGCGCCAACGCTCCCGGCACATCAAACGACGGGCCGGCAGTTCTCATCGCCTTGCCCCCATCCCTATAATCCCCAATCCCTAATTCCTAACCCCCGACCCCCTAATTCCCAATTCCTAACCCCTAATTCCTATTCTATAAATCCGTGTTCGGCTAAAAAGGCCAGGGACAGCTTTTCCCGGCGGCCGTTTTCCCTCTGGAGCAAAAGACGCTCCACGTACTTCCCGATCAGGTCGGCCTCCAGGTTCACGGTGTCGCCGGGCCTTTTAAAGCCCAGCGTGGTCAGAGCGGCCGTATGGGGAATGAGGGAAACTTGAAAGCTGCTATCATTAAAATCTATCACCGTCAGGCTGATCCCGTCAATAGCCACGGAGCCTTTTTTAATAATGTAGCGCATCACCCCGGCAGGAGCGCCGACCGTCATCAGGGTGGCGATGTCGTGCGGTTCGCGCCGGAGGATTGTTCCCACACCGTCGATGTGGCCGCTCACCAGGTGCCCGCCCAGGCGGGCGTCCAGCCGCAGGGCGCGCTCCAGGTTAACCCGGTCGCCCGGCGCCAGCTGCCCCAGATTTGTTTTGGCCAGGGTTTCGGCCATTACGTCGGCGGTGAAAAAGTTTTTGTCCAGGGCGGTAACGGTGAGGCAAACTCCGTTGACCGCGATACTGTCCCCTGCCCGGGTTCCTTCCAGCACGCACCGGGCCTCGATTTTTATACGGGCCGAGGCGGTTCCCCGGACGATTTGCCGGAATGTTCCCAGTTCTTCGATGATGCCGGTAAACAACCTTCTCTTCTCCCTCGAAAATAGAGGCACAGAGGCAACAGGCACAAAGGCACAAAGGAAAATATGCCTGCCTTAGGCCTCATTTTCATTATTAACGACGAGAACGAACGTTCTCATGGGGAACTCCTCGAATTAAACAGATTAACGCCTGATGTATCCTTCAACGTAGATATCTTCACCAATTCGCTGGACGGACACGTTTTGCAACGGAACAG
>DAISHP010000343.1:0-2825 GCA_036822475.1 Bacillota bacterium | reverse complement strand
CGTCCTCGGGCGCATTCAGGAGGACCTTTTGCTGCTGGATGTCCGGACGCTGCAGGAAGGAGAAGACGGGCCCCTGGCCGGGGCCGTTAAAAACGCTCTCGAGGCTGATTTGGGGATGGATGATGAGTAATCCGGGGAACCTGATTATCGGCACGGCCGGCCACGTGGACCACGGCAAGACGGCGCTGATTAAAGCCCTCACGGGAATCGACACCGACCGTCTAAAAATTGAAAAGGAACGCGGGATTTCCATTGAACTGGGGTACGCCTTTTGCCGGCTGCCCAGCGGGCGCCGGGCCGGAATTGTCGACGTGCCCGGGCACGAGCGCTTTATTAAAAACATGCTGGCGGGGGTAGGGGGGATCGATCTCGTCCTGCTGGTCATTGCCGCCGACGAAGGCATCATGCCCCAGACCAGAGAACACGTAGACATCATTGAGCTTTTGCAAATCAGGCAGGGAGTGGTCGCCCTGACCAAGGTTGACCTGGTCGATGAAGAGTTCCTGGAGCTGGTTCGCGAAGAAGTGCGGGATTTTCTCCAGACCACCTCCTTAAAAAATGCCCCGGTCGTCGAAGTTTCCGCCG
Source organism: Bacillota bacterium (assembly GCA_036822475.1). Lineage (GTDB taxonomy): Bacteria > Bacillota > Desulfotomaculia > Desulfotomaculales > Nap2-2B > JAIMBK01. The sequence continues at coordinate 2,240 of DAISHP010000343.1, read as the reverse complement.
TTACCGGAAAGGGCCTGCCAGAACTCCTGGAAGCCCTTGACCAGGTGGCCGCCCGGGCGCAAACGAAACCGACGGCCGGACCCGTGCGTTTGCCCATCGACAGAGCCTTTACCATTGCCGGTTTCGGCACCGTCGTTACGGGTACCTTGTGGAGCGGGGTAATCCGCACCAACGACGTCCTGGAAATTTTGCCGCCGGGCTTACCCGCGCGGGTGCGCTCTCTGCAGGTGCACGGCGAAAAGGTTGCCGAGGCCCGCGCCGGGCAGCGGGTGGCCGTAAACATCCCCGGAATTGAAGTTACGGAGGCGGGACGCGGCAACGTCCTGGTCGAAAAAGGCGCCTTTCAACCGGCCGCCAGACTGGACGTCAAGCTTTCCTTGCTCAAAGACGCGCCGAAAGCGCTGCGTCAGCGCAGCCGGGTGCGCTTTTACCTGGGGACGGCGGAAATTCTGGGGCGGGTGCTGTTTTTCAACCGGGAGGAACTGGCTCCGGGAGAAACGGCGTACGCTCAGCTCTTGCTGGAAGAGCCGGCCGTGGCCGCCCGGGGGGACCGTTTCATCCTGCGCTCCTTTTCCCCCATGCGGACCATTGGCGGGGGCGCCATCATTGACCCGGCCGCCGGAAAGCATAAGCGCGGGCGCGAAGAGGTCATCGCGGCCCTGGCGGCGCGCGAAAAGGGCGATCCCGGGGAACTGGTCACCACGGCCTTAAAAAAAGCAAAAAATAAGTTGCTCACCAGGGAGGATTTAAAAGCGGCGGGAATCAACCGGGAAGACCTGGACGATGCATTATCCGGCCTGGTTGCCGCGGAGCAGGTGCTGCCAATTAAAATCGATCAAGAAGAATATTTTGTCTCGGCAGAAATATTTCTCCGCTGGGGGGAAGAGCTAAAAAATTTGTTAGCGGACTACCACCGGGAGCACCCCTTAAGGGAGGGGCTGCCCCGGGAAGAACTGCGCTCGCGCCTTTTTCCGGCCTTAACTTCCCGGCAGTTGCAGGCCCTTTTAGAGGTCATGGATGAGCGGGGAATCATCAAACTCTTCGCCCAAACAGTAGCTCTCCCTGGCTTTTCACCGCACTTAAATGACCGGCAGCAAGAAGCACTGGCCCGCCTGGAGCAAGAATACAAAAAGGCCGGCCGGCAGCCCCCCCGCTGGAGCGACGCGGCCGCCCCCGTTCTCCCGGATGCGGAAGAGGCTCAGGAACTCCTGCAGTATTGTTTGCGTCGGGGTATCCTGGTGAAAGTGGCGGACGATCTCTACTTCCACGCCGGGGCCGTCGAGGAGGCAAAAAAGCTGCTTTTCGATTACCTGGCGGAAAAGGGGGAAATCACTGTCGGGGAAGCGCGGGACGTCTGGCAGACCTCCCGCAAATACGCCCTTCCCCTGCTGGAATATTTCGACCGGGACAAAGTTACGAAAAGAATCGGGGATAAGCGGGTAATGAAGCAGGGGTTAGGGAGGGCAGAGGGAAGGGAATGAACAGGCTGGAAGAAATAATCGTTCAGGAAATTAAAGCAAAGGGGCCGCTAACTTTTGCCCGGTTTATGGAGATGGCCCTTTATTACCCGGAGCTGGGCTACTATACCAGCCCCGGGGTAAAGATCGGCGCCGCCGGGGACTTTTATACCAGTCCCGACGTTCACCCGGCCTTCGGCCAAATGCTGGCCCGCCAGTTTGCGGAAATGTGGTCAAAGCTGGGCGGGCCGGACCGGTGGGAAGTGGTGGAGTACGGAGCGGGAAAGGGCCGGCTGGCCGCCCACATCCTGAACTTCTTTCAGGAGCACTATCCCGAAACCGCCAAAGGCCTTACCTATTACATTCTCGAAATCAGCCCTTCTTTGGTCGAAATCCAAAAAGAAGAACTGAAAAAGATCGGGATCGAGAAGGTCGTCTGGGCAAAAAATGCCGGCGAACTTTCCGGCAGGGTTACCGGCTGCCTTTTTTCCAACGAACTGGTCGACTCCTTTCCCGTTCACCGGGTCCGCCAGACGGACGATGGCCTGAAAGAAATCTACGTCAACTATCGCGGCAATTCTTTCGTGGAAGAAGAAGGCCCGCTTTCCACCCCCCTTTTGCAGACTTACTTCGAAGCGGAAGGAGTGGTCCTGGAGCCGGGACAGGCGGCCGAAGTAAACCTGGCCGCCCGGGATTGGCTGCAGGAAGCGGCAAACTGCCTGCAGAAAGGTTTTCTCCTCACCATCGATTACGGCGGCACGGCGCCGGAGCTTTATGCCCCCT
>DAISHP010000342.1:0-2827 GCA_036822475.1 Bacillota bacterium | reverse complement strand
GGCCTCCAGGGGCGTCCGGCAGACCCTGACCCGCCCCGTCACGGTGCGCTGGCCGATCCCGACGCCGCGGGCCAGGATATCGCCGACCGCGTGCACCTTCAGTAAATTGGTGGTACCGCGCATCCCCACCGGCACGCCGGCCGTGATCACCACCAGATCGCCAGGCTTGACCATTTCCGCGGCCAGCGAAATCTCGATGGCGGCAGCAATCATGCTGTCGGTATCCTTAATCGGGGCAATTAACAGCGGCTGAACGCCCCAAACCAGGGCAAGCTTGCGCAAAACCTTCATTTCCGGAGTGACGGCAATGATTGGTGCCCGGGGCCTGTATTTACTGACCATCTTCGCCGTGTAACCGGTCTGGGTGGAAGTGATGATGGCCGCGGCGCCCAGGTCCTGCGCCGCAGCGCAGGTCGCGTGGCTGATGGCGTCCGTCACTGTGCGGGCCGGTCCTCTCCGCTGGTGCTCTAAAATTTCCGCGTAGGGCAGGGCGGCTTCCGCCCGCGCGGCAATGCGCGCCATTACTTCCACCGCCTCCACCGGATACCGGCCGACGGCAGTTTCCCCGGAGAGCATCACCGCGTCCGTGCCGTCTAAAATGGCGTTGGCCACGTCGCTGGCCTCCGCCCTGCTGGGGCGCGGGTTATGGATCATGGACTCGAGCATCTGGGTGGCCGTAATGACCGGTTTTCCCGCCTGGTTGCATTTTTTAATGATCATTTTCTGGACCAGGGGAACTTCTTCGGCCGGGATGTCCACGCCCAGGTCGCCCCGGGCCACCATCACGCCGTCCGCCACGGCGATGATTTCGTCCAGGTTGTTGACCCCTTCCCGGCTTTCGATCTTCGCAATGACGTCCAGACCGGCGGCCGCCTCGGCGAGGATTTCCCGGACGGCGAGCACGTCGGCCGCCCGGCGGACGAAGGACACGGCAATAAAATCCAGGCGGTGCTCCACGCCGAATAAAATATCTTCCCGGTCCTGAGCAGTGACGGCGGGCAAGTCGACCTCCGCGTCCGGAATGCTGACCCCTTTGTGGCTGGTCACCTCTCCGCCGTGAATAACTTCGCATTCTATCTCGTCGCCCTGCACGGAAAGCACCTTCAGTTCAATCAAACCGTCCGCAATCAGAATAACGCTCCCCGGAGAAACTTTCCGGGGCAGGTCGGGGAACAAAACCGGCAGCCGGCCGGCGCCTCCCGTTGCCGGCCGGGCGGTCAAAACGACCTTTTGCTTCGCCCGCAGGTGAACCGGCTTTTCCAGAACCCCCAAACGGATTTCCGGGCCTTTTGTATCCAGCAGCAGGGCGATGTTTTTCCCTGCTTTGCCGGCCGCTTCCCGGATGAGCTCGATCCGCCGGGCGTGTTCTTCCCTGGTCCCGTGGGAAAAATTAAGCCGGGCTACGTTCATGCCGGCCTGCATCATTTTGACCAGGATTTCTACGTTATCGCTGGCTGGTCCGATGGTGCAGACAATTTTCGTGCGTTTCACTTCGCCACCCCCCTCTGGAAAATAGAGGCACAGAGGCAACAGGCACAAAGGGAAATATGCCTGTCTGAGCGCCTCATTTTTATGATTAATGGTGGGAACGAACGTTACCATGAGGAACTCCCTTAAAAATATCAGGTACAAAGATTCCAGGCATGTAGGCACAAAATGAATACTCCGGATCGATTATTTATTTCTCTTTGTGTCTCTGTGCCTTTGTACTTTAGTGCCTTAATTTTCATTATTATGGATGGACCGGACGTTCTCATGGGCAACCCAATAGAAAATATGGGGAGAAAGTTAAATCGATAAGATGCCGGCAAGTTCGTATAGGGCCAGATTGATGTTTTTCCGCCTGTTCAGCACCCGCTCCAGATCAACGGAAACGACCTGCCCGGCCACGTAGCCGGCCATTTTATTGCTTTCGCCCTGCATCAGCCATTCTACTGCCCTGGCGCCCAACATGCTGGCCAGTACGCGGTCGAACGCCGTCGGGCTGCCGCCGCGCTGCAGGTGGCCCAAAATGGTCACTTTCGTATCGAAACCGGTCCGCTTTTTGATTTCCTGGCCGATCTCCACGCCGCTGGCGGCGCCTTCCGCCACCACGATGATGCTGTGGGAAGTTCCTTTCCGGTAGTTGCGCTGGAGGCGCGCACAGATTTCCTCCAGGCTGAACGGACGTTCGGGAATAATAATCGACTCCGCACCGCCCGCCAGGCCCGCGGTCAAGGCGATAAAACCCGTATCCCTCCCCATTACTTCCACCACAAAGGTGCGCTCGTGGGAGGTTGCTGTATCCCGGATCTTGTTAATTGCCTCCACTACGGTATTTACCGCCGTATCAAAGCCGATGGAATAGTCCGTCCCGCTGATGTCGTTATCGATGGTCCCCGGAATGCACATGACCGGCAGGCCGAACTCCCGGTTAAAAACTGCGGCCCCTTGAAACGATCCGCCGCCGCCGATCACCACCAGCCCCTGGATGCCGAACCGGTCGACGTTTTCTTTAGCTATCCGGCGGCCTTCGGGAGTTTTAAATTTTTCGCAGCGGGCCGTGCGCAAAATGGTCCCGCCCCGGTGGACGATATCCGCCACGCTCCACGCGTTCAGGGGCTCGATATCGGCCTCGAGAAAGCCACTGAACCCCCGCCTGATCCCCAGCACCTCCAGGCCGTGGTAAAGCGCTTTGCGCACCACCGCCCGGATGGCGGCGTTCATCCCGGGCGCGTCCCCCCCGCTGGTCAAAACACCGATTCTCTGCATAAAGTCTCCAACTTCTCCTCAGAAAATAGAGGCACAGAGGCAACAGGCACAAAGGAAAATGTGCCTTCCTTAGGCC
>DAISHP010000341.1:0-2829 GCA_036822475.1 Bacillota bacterium | reverse complement strand
CAAGTAAACCGGGACGGCAGCCGTGAGCAACCCGTCCACTGATTACCGCTTTCCCCGGGAACCTATGTTTCCGGCTAACATAGGTTCGGTCACCCTGGCCCTGAGCTGCGCAGGGTGACACCAGAGAATTTAGTTACCCTAATTTCTTGGTTTTAGAAAAGGGTAACGGGTATCGCCCCAGCAGGATGCCCGGCCAAAGAACAAGGAACGACGACTGCTGGTAAACGGCCGGGAAGCGCAGCTTATCCTTCCCGGCCCAGACGGCGGCTCTGATGTAAGTAATGCATCAGGCGTCCCGGTAGGACGTGGCTATGCCAGCCGCCGGCCGCGCGGGCGAAGTCGGCCCGGCAAGTTTTAACTTGTAATGCGGCGATGTGCTCAACGGATTACAACCAGAAACACAAAAGCGAAGTGGTGTTAAGAGCATCACCGTTAAGCTATAAGAGTTTCGGTCTTGGAGGAAAAGAAGCAGAAACGCTCTCCCGAGACCACTGGCTGAACTATGTCCTTATGGAAGGAGGTGAAGGGGATGCCTTACGAGACATTGATGCAACAGTTGAACCGCATCCACAGGCACACGAGACAGGGTAGCATTCTGACCCGCCGCCGCTACTACGAAGCAATGAGGAGGTTTTTACGCTTTGTTGCTTGTCAATTCAAGCTTCAGAACATAGCGAATGTTTCCAACAAGCATTTGGCAGCTTATGTAGCGTATCTCAAAGAGGAAGGGCGCGGGCCCAACTACATGCGGACAGAGTTGGCTGCCATCCGCTTTTACTATGATCAAATCCCGGGCCGGCACGAGTTAACGAAGGATAACGAGGGCTTGGGTATAGACCCCCGGCAAAAAAACAGGGACAGGTCCTGGAATGACGAAGAGTTTGCAGCCATGGTCGAAGCCGCCGAAAGGGAAGGTGAGGAATGGATAGTCGATGTGCTTGTTTTGGCCAGGGAGACTGGTCAGCGCATTCACGAAGTAGTACGGCTTGATCGTGCGGATGCCGAACGCGCTTTACGGGAAGACAAGTTGACAGTCAAAGGGAAAGGCGGCTTAGTCCGCAACGTTTTTCTTACCCCGGCTGCCAGGACTACGTTAACCCGAGCAAAGAACCGGGTGTCGCGTGGTGCCAAGCTCTTTGTGCCACCAGGTCAAAAGGCGCACCAGGTCATCAAAAAAGTGCAAGACTTCATTCGCCGGCACCGCAAACCCCGGCCAGTCCCGTTGACCTTCCACGGCTTGCGTTATACCGATGCTCAGAAGCACTACCGCGAGTGCCTCGCCGCCGGCAAAAGTAAAGAGGAAGCGGAGAAAGAGACCGCCAGGCGGTTAGGGCACAGGCGGCCGCGGGTGACGCGTGGTTATGTCGGTCCGTTTGACGGATACTGAGTTATCTCTCTGCCCGAACATGGCATCTCCGGGTAATAGGGAATAGGGAAAGAAAAGACCCTCGCAGGCAGGTTATCCAGCATTTGGTGCGCTTTAAGCTCTTCCAGGCATAGCTCTAAGACTTCTTTCAGGTTCTGGTGGAGTTTGTCAAGTGTAGCTCCGTGGGTGTGCGCTCCCGGAATTCCCGATACAAATCCCACGTAAAGTCTTATTTCCGGATCCCACTCCACAAAGGCGGTGAAAGTCTGATGCTAGAGAGCCGTCCTCAAATGGCTATTAGACGAACCGGCCAACAGCGGTTATTCAACTTTTTGTCTTTTTTCTGTAGATTTAATGGCTGAATTCTGCCAATGCTCTCCCTTTTTCCAGTATTTTGGCGAAGGTAGAAGGAAAACAAAAACTGGTGCGGAAATAATTCCTCGAATGGTAACAAAACGGGAGGGCCTGTTTATGAAAGTTAAAGTTAATGATCTTTCAAAGTTGAAGACGAGCGAATTGCTGGTCCTCTATTCGGAGATTATCGAGGAATTACGGCGTAGAAAAGCCGTACGTAGCAATAACAATCCGGTAGCCGACTATGCTGAGAACCTGGCCGTTAAAGCGCTTAGCTTGAAAAGGGCTCCATTGTCAACAAAGGGATTTGACGCTAAAGACAAAGAGGGTCATAAATTATGAAATCAAGTCCCGCCGTATAACGAAATACAATAATTCTCGTCAGTTAAGCGCTATCCGGGAGCTGGAACACCGGCACTTCGACTTTCTTGTCGGCGTACTTTTAAACGATGACTTTTCGGTGTTACGTGCATGCGTAGTACCACACGAAGAAATCAAGCGCGTGGCGACATATAGAGAACATACAAACTCATGGGTAGTCCATCTAAAGGACGATTTGTGGGAAAGTCCGGGTGTAAAAGACGTCACGTTGGCGTTTAAACAGGCTGCGGAGTCGTATTAGTGATGGAGACCCAGACCCATATTGTTCGAAATGCTTGGAAGCAGATAGGTTAGTAATTCACCTCAAGGACATTGAGCGCGTACACGCAGGGCACTGCTATGATTGCCCGAGATGTAACATGATGATTATCAATTAACGATGACCAACACATGGAGTTAAGTAGACACGCTGAAAGCGGCGCAATCTCGCTCATCGTTAGGCCATTTAACAGAGAGATTTGCCCTGAGTTCGCGGTGGTCTGGTTAAGGGTAAGGTGAAAGAATGCGAGGAAATGCAGTTCCTCGCGAGGGCCAGATTTTGAAGGGCCCTCTGTTTAATGAGCCGATGCGTGTTGAAACTGCCCGGGCAGGCGGGGACGGGAACTGGGTCCTTGGGCTGGTCGGTATACAGTCCGAGCGTTTCCGCAAGGTTACACTCAGTTCAGAAGACTTGGAACGCCTCACCATTACCGAAACTGACTACAGTTACGATGGTGACGGAAAATTGC
>DAISHP010000340.1:0-2831 GCA_036822475.1 Bacillota bacterium | reverse complement strand
AGCAGTGGCGGGCGCCGGGTACACGGTAAAATAACGCGCGTCGGATTGGCGCGTTGGATTGCCTGGCGAAATATAAACGGAGTGAAATATTTATTTAAACTCAGTTCAGCGATCAGTAAGCTCAGCTTCACCGGAAATATAAATTTAAGAGGAAATTTTTGCTAAAGGAAATTTACCAGGGGAGGTAGAAATAAAAAGTATTGCCTTATTTAGTGTATAGTTCGCTGCTCGAGATGGATTAAAGGAAACGGCCAGGCGGGCAAATCCAGGCAGTCCGGAGGATCTATGCCCGATGGAGACAGAGAAGCTTGTCCCCCTTTTCGAACAGACCCCCCTGCCGGTTTATATTTACCAGGACGGCGCCTTTAGGTATGTGAACAGGAACCTGGCGAAAATGATTGGCTACGCCCCGGAAGAGTTATTGAAAATGAACATTTGTGATCTTGTTCACCCCGATGACAGGGAAATTATGCAGGAGCGGGCGCGCCGGCGGTTGCAGGGAGGGGAAGAGGTAACCGATTACGAGTTCCGGATATTTACCCGTAGCGGAGAATTACGGATTTTGCACGGTTACTTTTCCCTGACGCAGTATGCCGGCCGGCCGGCCATTTTGGGCCAGCTCCTGGACGTCACCGAACAAAAGAAGCTCGTGCAGGCTTTACGGGCGGCGGAAGCCCGCTACCGGGACCTTTTTGAAAACGTCAACGACGTGGTTTATATCCACGATCCGGCGGGTCAATTCCTGGAGTTGAATCCGGCTATCACCCGCATCGCGGGATACCTTCCCGAAGAGTTGATCGGAAAAAACATTCGGGAATTTCTGGCCCCCGGGGTAAAACACCTGTTGCAGCAGTACCTGAACGAAGTGCTCGTCCGGGGTTACAGCCGCGGCCCCATGCGCATTCGGACCAGGCAAAACGAAGAGCGTTTTTTGGAGTATAATTCGGTGCTGTTTAGGGGCGACCGGCCTTTTGTGCGCGGAATTGCCCGCGATATTACCGGACAGGTGCAGGCCAGGCGGGAGCTTCGGGAATATATCAGCCGCCTGAAACAAATCAACCGGGAGCTTGCCCGGCTGAATGCGGAACTGAACGAAGCCAGAAAAAACCTGGAAAGACAGGCGCGCCTGGATCTCCTTACCGGCGTGGGCAACCGGCTGGCGTTTCAGGAAAAGATCCGGGAGGAAATGAACCGGGCTATTCGCTACGCAACGCCCCTGACGCTGCTGATCATCGACATTACCAACTTTAAGCTAATTAATGATACGCTGGGCCACCTGGCGGGCGACGAAGCGCTGAGGCGCACCGCCCGGCAGCTACAGGCCAACTGCCGGAACTTTGACGCGGTTTTTCGCATCGGCGGCGATGAGTTCGCCGTGATCCTCCCGCAAACCAAGGAAGAAGAGGCGTTAAAGATTGCGGAGCGGCTCCGGCGGCGCATTTCGGGCGAGGCCATCGCGGGCGCCGGGGTAAAACTGCCTGTCCGGTTGAGTGTAGGTTTTGCCGTCTTGACGCCCGGCAGTACCCACCGGACGATCGACCAGTTAATCAAAGAGGCGGACGACCGCATGTACGAAGAAAAGCGCCGCCAGAAACTGGCCCTGATCTAGCGTCCGCGGCCGGACAAAAACCCGCTCCCGCCTTTTCGTACGGGACTTTTTGTTTCTCTTTTACCTGGTGTTTAAAACTGGAAATAACGCCGGCGGAGTCCGCGGGTCTTAAGTGTTTCCTTTTGGTTTCGCGACGTCCAGCTTCCACTGGTGCATTTTCCCGCAGCAGTCTTCACCCCGGCAGGAAACCTCCAGTTCGGCGCCCGGGTATTGCTGTTGAAATTCTTCAGCGATGACGTGAATTTGCTCGTAGGCCACGTCAAAGTAACTGGCTGCCAGTTTATCGTCGAGGTAGACAAAAAGATCTCTTTTTTCTACCCCTTTTAACCCCATTTCAACTTCCATGAAAATTTTTTTGACCATCTGGCAAAACCCTCCTGGAACATAAAAAATAAAGACTTAATCTAATTATACCAGTGCCGGTTGGCGTTGTAAATGAAATTGGGGAGGAAAAATGAGCGAAGTAAAGGGTTTGGTGATAGTTTTTACCGGAAACGGCAAGGGGAAAACGACCGCCGCCCTGGGGATGGGCATGCGCGCCTGGGGCCAAGGGAAAAAGGTGCTGGTGCTGCAGTTCATCAAGGGCCGGTGGCGCCCCGGGGAATTAAACGCGGCGGCCCGGCTGGGAGAGAATTTCGAAATCCGGCAGCTAGGGGAGGGTTTTACTTACCTCAACAATGAAGTAACTATGGCAGAACACCGCACCGCCGCCCACACCGCCCTGGCGGCCGCCCTTAATGAGCTTGCCCGGGCGCAGGTGGACATGCTTATTTTGGACGAAATTTTATACGCCCTGAAATTGAAGCTGATTACCCTGGAAGAGGTGCTGGGCCTGCTCGACCACAGGCCGGCACAAATGCACCTGGTTTTAACCGGGCGCGATGCCCCGCCGGAAATCATCGCGCGCGCCGACCTGGTCACGGAAATGAAAGAAATCAAACACCATTACGCCAGGGGAATCAAAGCGCAGGCGGGGGTGGAGTTTTGATCGGCAAATTTATGGGCGCGAAAAAAAATTCAGGGAGGCCCTGGCGAAGGTAAATAATGATCATGCCGCCACATTGAAGAGGCTGGCTGAATATTATGAATACGACCAGACCTTGGGGTTGAGCGGTCGAAGCAGATGAGGGGTGAATTTTTTGAAAACGTTTAACGAAAAGGGGGACCGGGGCGAAACGAGTCTGCTCTACGGCCAGCGGATCTCGAAAGCAAGCTCCCGGTG
>DAISHP010000339.1:0-2838 GCA_036822475.1 Bacillota bacterium | reverse complement strand
CGCCGGAATTATTTTCTTTGTGCCTTTGTGCCTGTTGCCTTTGTGCCTGATCTTTCCAGGATAGGGATTAGACTCTCCTGCCCGCTTTTTAGCGGCGTCAACACAAGGAAGGTTATTTTCAAGATCCGAATCAGGCATCAGGGCAAATTACCAGACCTGCTTTTCTTCTGTTGACGTAATGTTTGCCGGTCAAAGTAAGTATTTCACCATCAGTACTTGAAATACCTTCTCGCATGATAATTTTAATTGCATTCTTTTTGCCTTCCAGGTTGGAATAAAAAGGAGCTACTCTCTATAAAGCAGGGTAAATAAAGGCACAAAGGCACAGAGGCAGAAAGGCACAAAGAGAAATGTACCAGGGATATTAACTTTGTGCCTTTGTGCCTGAAAACTTTGTGCCTGATTTTTTAAAAGATCTAAAAGTTTTTCCTGATGAAGGAAATAAGGTGTGGAAAGTCGAAGTATTTTAGGAGCAGGTTTTTAGGGCAGAAGTTTTGAGGTGATGAAAATGAGCAAAAAGATTCTTCCGGTGCTGGTGCTGACCGTCCTCGTTCTTTTTTGTTTTTTTACCCCTGTTCCGGCGGCGCAGGCTTTCGAAAACGTCGAACAGGGAATCAAGGAGACGAGTTAATCCTGGAAACCTGATTTTGGCCGGCAGGAATAAACGACGGAATGTTGAATATTTGCATCAATAGCCGTTTTTAGATCCCTCCAGGTGAGTACTCCTGGTGATGCGGCTTAACGAGTGGTTTTGCATTAAGGGGTGGCAAAATGGAGAGAAAAAATCAAGATCGGGAGCGGAAACCGAAGGTAGTTTCCCTGATTCAGTTTAAATGGCATCGCACGGGTCAGTTGCTGCGCCGCAAACTCGGCGAGTTTGCCGATCAGCCCTTTTTTGCGCAGGAAGCCAGCCGGGCCAGGCAGGCTTACGTTCAGGACATCGATCCCTCCCTGGTTAGCGAATACGATGAATTTGTCACGGAGCGTTTTTTTGAATGGTTTATTTTTGATTACCGGCTTTCCACGGGAAGAACGGTGATCGAACTCTTTGCCGAAAGCCCCGATTTATCGGCGGAGGAGCGGGAGCTTTTAGAGCAGTGGGTGAAGGCCCGTCTTACCCTGTACGAGGTAAAGGAGATTTTGCCGGGCAGGGGGGTTGTTTTGCAAGACCTTCTTGTGCTCCGGCAGGTTACGGTTCACGATACCGGCATAGCCCAGGAAATTTATCCCGGGATGATTTTACTGATGCGCGTTTTAAAAGTGGGCGACCGGCATGAGTTTTCCACCAGCGGCCTGGCGCTCCCCGCTTTTTGCAAGGACGTTCTGCTGGCCAGGATCGAGGAAGTCTGGGGGGTTTTTTGCCGGAAAAGGAAACTCTCCCCAAAAGAGGGGCTGGATTTATTTTTAAAGGAAAATGCCTGTTTATTAAACGCCTGGGTCATCGAGCTGGGGATTAATTACCTCTTCCCCCGGCTGGTCCACGATCAAAACGAGGACGTTCAGGAAATTGCCAGAGAAATTGTCAACACCTTTTTAGATGAGTACGGAAAAAACCGGGAACATCCCCGGTCCGCCCGGCGGAATTACTCCTGGCCGACCCCCGAATGCGCGCAGGTGGCTGACCAGGTGTCGGAAGATTTAAAAGGGCGCGGGTATAACCGCCGGCAAATCGACGCCGCCATGCGTTTGTGGTACGATTACTGCCTGCTGGCGCACCCTTCTTTCCGGAAGGCCGCCGTCTGGGTGGCTTCGGTGGTCTACACGATGGCCCGCCTGGAATTCGATAAAAAAGTAAATCAACACGTGCTGGCGGAAAAATATGGCGTTGCCGCTTCGACCATTTCGGCCAATTTCCGGAGCCTCTGCCGGACTTTAGAGCTGGTGGCCTTTGACCGGCGTTATTCCACGCGGCGGCCGGTTTTATCCGGTCTCTACGAGAACTACCCCCTGCTTGCCCGGATCTTGAAAGATCTCAAGCTGTAGTTGATTGCGCCGTTATTGCCAACCAGTCGTCAGGCCGGACCGTCGTTGGGGTTTTTCCTGTGTCCGGGGTCGCCAGGAGGGGTAGCGTTGGAGTTTGTTGCCAGCCTTTTAGAGGTTGTGATTGAGCGGACGGTGGCTTTCATTTCTGCGCTGGGTTACTGGGGAATTGCCATTGGCATGGCGATCGAGAGCGCCAATGTGCCCCTGCCCAGCGAAGTGATTCTCCCCTTTGGAGGCTACCTGGTCTCGACGGGGCGGCTGGACTTTACCTGGGCCGCCCTGGCGGGTGCCGCCGGCGGTACAGCCGGCTCGATTTTTTCCTACTTTCTCGGGTTGTGGGGCGGCCGTCCTTTCCTGTTGCGCTACGGGCGCTATTGCGGAATTTCCCCCCGGCACCTGGCGCTGGCCGAGGATTGGTTTGCGCGCTACGGCGAGGCCACCGTTTTTTTTACCCGCCTGATGCCGGTGATCCGGACCTTTATTTCTTTCCCCGCCGGAATTTCCCGAATGAATTTCGGGCGTTTTGTGGTCTATACGTTTCTAGGCTCCCTTCCCTGGTGTTTTTTCCTGACCTATTCAGGTTTAAAAATGGGTCAGCACTGGGAGGATTTAAAGTACTGGTTCCACCGCTTCGATGTGCTGGTCGTCCTGGCGCTGGCGTTAGCGGCGGTTTACCTCTGGAGAAAAAGAAGGCGGGGCCGATAGAGCGGATAGAAAAGCACAGAGGCACAAAGAAATATTTTCTTTGCTCAGAACCAATAACTTTGTGAGCGATATCTTGTTCTTGCTGCCCATAAATTTTCATGGATATTGTCCTTTGACAAGCGGAAAATACTTATCGTTATGAGCAGCCCC
>DAISHP010000338.1:0-2855 GCA_036822475.1 Bacillota bacterium | reverse complement strand
GCTGAGTTGCCTTGGAAATTATCGGGAACAACCCACTTTTACTTGACAGTATCGGTTGGGCAAAAAGTAGTTGCTAGAAAGATAAGATGTAAGGTATAATGATCTTGATCGATATTGATGGCCCAGGATTATGGGTGTGAATTTTTTTTGAGCAAAATCCGGCAAATCCAGGCGCTTGTTTCTAACGGGTTATACTATCTTACTGAAGGGTACCCGCCGGTGTATGTAAAGAGTGTGGGGCCAGGTATTATTCCGCGAACATCTTGAAAACCGTCGAAGAGATAATTCACGGGCGACAAAAAGCAAAGAAAGAGGTTCTGATGGCGGTTTATTCCCTATAAACGAAGGTTTCTTCCTTAAAAAGAGCTCCTGGTAATCATTTATTTGCCGTTGCCGAAGCAACCCTTGCGGGCGATAAGCAGGCCTATCCAAGAATCCCTTGTTCAAAAGGGGTTTTTCTTTTTTGGGACAGATCCGCCGGTCTCCCGCATATATATTGTTAGAATCTTTTTTCGCCGCTTAAGGAGGTAAGGCATGGAGATGCAGGAATACATCCAGAAAAGGGTGCTGGAAATCTGCGCCTATATCCTGGAGACCAATGCTACTGTACGGCAGGCAGCAACGGTGTTTCAGGTGAGCAAAAGCACCGTGCATAAGGATATGACGGAAAGACTTCCTTCTTTAGATAAAAAGCTGGCCCGGCAGGTGAAATCCATCCTTGAATTCAACAAATCCGAGCGGCATTTACGGGGCGGGGAGGCCACCCGGAAAAAATATAAAAATGCCCTCCCGCCATAGAGGATTTTGGCTAAATATGTAGAATTAATCAACCGATCCAATTTTGAAGGCGCGTTCAGAAGAGGTCTTGCTTTATTTTAAGGAAACAAATAGTTTAAGCCGGCCCCTTGCCCTGGACTCCGACCTCTGACGACCGGCGACCGACTACCGAAGGAGGCGCCTCTATGCTAGGCTTTACCGCCGATATCGGAATCGATTTAGGCACCGCCAACGTGCTGGTGTTTGTCAAAGGAAAGGGGATTGTGCTCAACGAGCCGTCGGTGGTCGCCATTAACAAGGAAAACGGCCGGATTATCGCCGTGGGGACGGAAGCAAGGAGGATGCTGGGGCGCACACCCGGCAGCATAGTGGCCATCCGGCCCCTGCAGGACGGCGTGATTGCCGATTACGAAGTCACCGAAAAGATGCTGCGCTATTTTATCGCCAAGGTCAACGGGCGCAAGCCTTTCTTTCGTCCCCGGATCATGGTCTGCATCCCCGCCCAGGTTACCAACGTGGAGGAGCGGGCCGTGCTTCAAGCCGCCCTGCAGGCCGGGGCGGGACAAGCCTACATCATCGAGGAGCCGCTGGCGGCCGCCATCGGTGCCGGGCTGAACATTGCGGAGCCCAGAGGGAAAATGGTGATCGACATCGGCGGCGGCACCACCGACATCGCCGTGTTGAGCCTGGGCGGAATCGTCTGCAGCCGTTCCCTGCGGGTGGGCGGGGACGAGTTTGACGAGGCGATTGCGCGCTACGTCCGCAAAAAGTATAACCTGATTATTGGGGAACGGTCCGCGGAGGAACTGAAGATCCGCATCGGAACCGCCTGCCCGGACGGGAATGCGGAAAAGGCAGCCGAAGTCCGCGGCCGGGATATGGTGACCGGTTTGCCCAGGTCGGCGAAAATTACCGGCCGGGACGTTTACGAGGCTATCCAGGAACCGCTGGCGGCAATCGTCGGGGCGGTGAAGGAAGTGCTGGAACACACCCCGCCGGAACTCGCTTCCGACATTGCCGAGCGGGGGATTGTCATGACGGGCGGCGGCGCCCTGTTGCACGGAATAGATCTGCTGCTGAACAAAGAAGTGGGGGTCCCCGTCTCCATCGCCGACGACCCGCTGTCCTGCGTGGCCATCGGCACCGGCCGGGCGCTGGGGATGTTGCACATTTTAAATGGTTCAAACGGCTCCAAAAAGCGCTACCGGGCGGTCGCCGGGAGGTAGGAGCAAGGCAGAGGCGTCCCGGTTAGAAGGCGTTCCCGGTTAGAATTGTTTAAAAGAAAAATGGGCGTTTCGCCGTCGGAATACCGCCTGACTTTTTGGGAAGATGAGTGTTGAAGCAGTATAGGGCGGAAGTGTGGAAAAAATTTAACCGCCGGGAAGGGACTTTGTTCCCTTGCGCTTCATGAGCGAAACCACCGGGAAATTGCGAAACCTCCCCTGCTCCGGCAAGGGGATTTTTTGCTGTTCGAGACTCGCCATTTTCCACATATTCATGTAAAATAAGTACATGAATCAAAAGTGGTGGTGAATCAATTCATGAAAAAGATCCCCTGCAGGTGTACGTGGACCAGGCCTTGCATCAACAATTGCGCCTGATCGCAAAAAGAAAAAAGGTATCCCAGTCGGAACTGATTAGAAAATACCTCTACCAGGGGCTGCAAAAGGAGCCTGGTATACAGGATCCCGCCCTTGACATTATCGGCCTGGGTACCGGCAAAACGCCGGATCTCTCCAAACGGCACGACCACTATCTGGTTTTGCGGGAAAAGGAGAACTGGAAAGCTTGAAGATGTTGGTACTTCCGCCTGGGTAGCGGTAACAGACCGCCGCGACCAGGATCATGAAACAGCCGGTGCCTTTTACAAAGGAATTTTTAAGGAATACCATGAACTTCTGACCACCGATCTGGTAGTGACCGAAACATACATTTCGGGCGGGAGGTAGCGGTACGTTTTTATAAAACTCAGCTTAAATGACATCCATGTCCGCCCGTTTATGGGGCGTTGCTGCAATATGGATTTTGTCTCAAAGGGCTGTTGAAATTATTAAAAGACTTCCCAGGGAAAGGCTCTA
>DAISHP010000337.1:0-2867 GCA_036822475.1 Bacillota bacterium | reverse complement strand
GTGGAAAAAACTTTATCCCAGGTGGGGCTTCTCGAGGAAGTTGCCGGGCGCCTTTACCAGCCGGCAACAGGCCTTTCCAGCGGCCAGCTGCAGCGGTTGTGCATTGCCCGCACGCTGGCCGTGGAACCAGAAGTGCTGTTAATGGACGAACCCTGCTCGGCTCTGGACCCCATTGCTTCCTTCCGCATCGAGGAACTGATCCGGGAATTAAAGCAAAAGTACACCATCGTCATCGTTACCCACAACATGCAGCAGGCGGCGCGGATTTCCGATTATACCGCTTTTTTGGCCCAGGGCGAGCTGATTGAATACGGCTCTACGCCGGCCGTTTTTATCAACCCGAAAGACCGGCGCACGGAAAGCTACATTACCGGCCGCAGCGCCTGAAGCAGGCACAGAAGCATAGAGGCGCAAAGGCACAGAGGCACAGAGGGGAGGGGCACAGAGCACAGAGGGGCGGGGACGTAAAGATACAAAGGGGTGGAGGTAAAAAGGCGAAGCGGAAAAAAATAGACCCCTTAGAAGGGGTTTTCGGTACAGAAGAAGATCTGCACCGAAGGGGGGGAGGGTGAAAGGGAGAAGAAAAATTTGCTACTTAAGCGCGGAGCCGGCCAGATCGGCTCCGTAAAAAATTCTGGTCCGGAAGTATTCGCTGATCTGGTCGGGGGTCACGCACGTTTTCTTTTCCAGGCGGCCGGCCAGTTCTTTTGCCACGTGTTCGCCGATGGCGATGTAATATCCCTGCGGAAACTGCGCCAGTAAAAAATGCGTTCCCTGCACGCGGGAAACTTTCAAACCGGTTTCTTCCAGTCTGTTCCTGGCTTCTTCAATGCTCAGGCAGGCCATTTGCCACACCCCCTTAAAAAGTCTTAAATTTGACTCCCGCGGGCACTTAAAAGCAAAAAGTTCGGGTGTCCGTTGTTTCCTGTCCGCAGGGCGAAAAAAAGGAAATTCCGCCTGGATTAAGGCTATTATATAACTGCATTGTTAAGCCTGTTCTGTCGAAAAAGTTAAGTTTCTGTAAAATTAAACGGCCTTGCCGCGTTTTCTCCTTTCTTTCACGTAAACGCTGCCGGGCTGAGACTTGGCGTATTTTTTCAGTTCGGCAGCAATGCGGGCCAGTTCTTCGGGACTGGCAAATTCCCCGGGGGTGCAGTTAATCACGGCGAGCGAAACGGTCATCAGCGGGATCACCACCTCCCGGTCCTCCCTGTCCCGGGTCAGGATGCAGCCTTTCTCCCGGTCTTCGGGGTCGTAGAGGCGGCCGATGGCGAGGTCGAAAGCGGCGCAGATCTTTTGGCAGATCGTTTCCGCCGCCTCCGGAAGGGTGATGACCACGAAATCGTCCCCGCCGACATGCCCCGTCAGGTCGCCGGCGGCGCCGTGTTCCCGAACGGTTCCGGCAATTATTTCAGCGGTCAGTTTGATCGCCCGGTCACCCCGCTCAAAACCGTAGCGGTCGTTAAAACCTTTGAAATTGTCCAGATCGGCGTAAATCACGCTGAAGGGCCGGCTGCCGCTTAAGCGGTTGAGCAGTTCTTCTTCGATCTGGCGGTTGCCGGGCAGGCCCGTTAAGGGGTTGGCGAAACGGGCCGCTTCAATCTGCATGCTGGTCAGGGCGTCCAAAAGGGCGCGGATGGAGACCAGGCCGTGGTATTTCCGGTTCCGGGTGATAATAATGGAGTCGTAAATCTTGTGGTCGAGCCGCCCCATGGCCGCCTGGCTGACCATTTCGATGGGGGTGTCCGCTTCCAGAATGAGGGGTTGGGCGTCCATCACCAGGGAAATAGGCCGCTCCGTGTAAATGGCGAAGCCGAACTGGGTGCCCAGCTGGTTGTAAAGCTTGTCCCGCATGATCAGCCCCACCGGATGCTGGTCTTTTTCCACCAGGGCCAGCCCTTCGATTTGCGGGTAGGCGGTAAAGTAATCCAGCACTTCCCGGGTCAGCGTCGCCGCCGAAACGGGCGGCAGGGTCTGGACAATGGTCCCTACCGGAGCGGTCCGGCTGGAGGCGGCCGGCTGGTAACTAACGCCCAAACGTTGCAGAAATTTGGTTGCCCGCTCTTCCACTGCCGGCGGGGGATAATCCGGTCTGGCCAGGTAATAACCCTGCCCCAGGGGAATCCCGATCTTTTTCAGGCAGGCCAGTTCCGCCTCCGTTTCAATCCCTTCGGCAATGAGCAGGCTGTTTGTTTTCTGGGCAAAGGTTTGAAACGTTTCCACCAACATTCTTTTCGTGGCAATTTTTTCGATGTCCCGGATCAGCGAGTGATCTACCTTTATGTAGTCGGGCTGGATTTCGGCGATGGCCTGCAGGCTGGAATAGCCCGCCCCGGCGTCGTCGATGGCGATTAAAAAACCGTTTTGGCGGTAGTGCTCCAGGGACCGGCGGAAGGCCGAAAAATCGTCAATGGAGGTTCTTTCCGTCAGCTCAAAAACCACCTGGTTCGGGTTGGCCCCCAGGCCGGCTAAAAACTCCCTGGTTTCCTCGGGCCGGAAGGCGGGGTCGTTGACTACCTGCGGGCTGATGTTCAAAAACAGTTTTTTGTCGGTGAGCAGTTCCGCCAGGCCGGCCAAAGCCTTTTCCCGGGCGATTTTCTCCAGGGAGTAGAGCTGGTTGGTTTTTTCTGCGTAACTGAAGAGGTTTAAAGGGTTGGCGAAAAAGGTGTCCGCCGGCCCCCGGCTGAGCGCCTCAAAACCCAGGATTTCGCCGGTATTTAAATCCGCCACCGGCTGGTAAACGATCCGGATGTTTTGGGTGGCGAGCAATGCTTCAAACTGGCGGCGGCGGCCCACTTCCCGGGCGTCTAAGTGGTTTTTGGCGATCAGCATGGCTTCTTTGAAGGCGGTGTAGAGAACTTTTTCGT
>DAISHP010000336.1:0-2867 GCA_036822475.1 Bacillota bacterium | reverse complement strand
TACCCCGTATGGTTATGGCACCGGCCAAAGCCTGATTTGCGCCGCTCCGGCCACCTCGCGAAAGGAAGCAGGGCGGTACTCATTGAGGTTTTCCTGCCCGCCGACCGGGTCCTCCTTTCCGACTTTGATGCCTGGCACTGCGTGTTGAATCGCTGGTTTCTTTATCTCTCGGAGGAAGAAGAAAAGTTTTGGGAGGCCAGAACTCCCAAGGATTATCACCTTCACGGCAGATTGCCACCTGAATTAGAACGTGAGTTAGAGCTTCCTGGGAGAGAATCTTTGATCTTAGGGCAATCGCAGGGTCGGATTGGGCGACAGGAGAACAATACATACAGGCTGTGGCGGAAAAAATCTACCTTTCTGAAGTAGCCGGGGTTAAGGAATTTATTGCCAGGTAGCAGTAGTTTACCCCTGGTTCTTTATTGATGTCCATGGTGGTTAAGAGCATATCACGCATCTCCTTTCAAAGTATTTAAAGCGCCTCGTGGCGGGAGAAGACCAGCAGGGCCAGGCAATAGAAGACCACCGTCAGAACAAAAGAAGCAAGGATAAAGGGCCAGGGAAAAACCCCTTCCTGAAAGAACCGGGCGCCGGCCATATGGAAAAGAATGTTTAAGGCATTGCTTTTGAAAAAGTAAGGGGTGAGTACGGACAAAACGGTTGCGCCCAAACCGCCCAAAGCCGCCGGCAGGGCGCCCGGCGAAAACGACGAAAAGAAGGCCGTGACCGCGAAAATGAGCACGGCGCCGGCAAAAGAGGGAACGGCCGAGGCCAGCTGGGTTCCCCAGGCGAAATGGTAGCCGGCCAGCCGCGCAGCGGCCAGCATAACCAGGGTGGAAACAAAAATAACGACGGCCAGGGAAATAATTGCGGCGGCAAACTTATTGCCCAAAATTCCGGCTCTACTGATGGGCCTGGCCAGCAGGAAAAGGGCGGTTTTCCGTTTGTACTCGTTGGCTACGGTGCCCATTCCCAGGATGATGGCCAGCACGCCCCCGGCCTGGGGGAGGTTCTTGCCGGCCCACTGTGACCAGAGGTAGTAATCGAAATCCCGGCGCATGCGCTCGATTTCTTTGAGGATTTCCCCGGGCATGGCCACGGAGATGCCGGAACGCGGGGCGCTTATAGCGTCGGCAGGAACCGGGGCAATGGTTAGCGAAACCACCAGGGGGTAGAGCAAAGGGATCCCGATCGCCAGGAGGCAAAAGACAACCAGGCCCCAGATGAGCTTTCCCCTTGCTTCCAGGAACTCTTTTTTGAACATTCCCTTCATTCCCTTTCCTTCCCTTCCGTGAAGTACTCGAAAAAGACCTGCTCCAGGTTCTGGTCGATGACTTCCAGGGCGAAAAGCGGGTGCTTCTTTAACTCCTCCAAAACCCCGCTTAAGTTTTCGTTGACGGTCAAAAAGAAGCTGTCCCTTACCCGCTCTACTTTCGCCACACCGGGAAGCGCTCCCAGGTTTTCCGGCGGTTCCTTTTGGAAAACCACCCGCACTTTCTTTTCCGTGGTCTTGATTTCCTCCAGGGATTTCACGGCCAGCAGTTTTCCCTCCTTGATTATTCCCACCCGGTCGGCAATCCGTTCCACTTCGTTTAAGCGGTGGGAAGAAAGGAAAATGGTTTGCTTTGCGTCCTTGTTTTCCAGCAAAAGGCTTAGAAACTGCTGCTGCCGGACGGGATCGCACCTGCTGGTGGGATCGTCTAAGATCAGCAGCGCCGGATGGGGGGCCAGGGCCAGGATGATCTCCAGTTCCTGCCGCATGCCGGCAGAAAAAGTGGCGATCTTCTGCCGCGGGGGAATGGCGAACCGCTCCAGGGATGCCCTGACGAATTCGTCATCCCAGGAAGGATAGTAGGGTCTGATGACGTCGATCAGCTGGGCAGGGGTCAAATAAGGGTAAAGGATGTTATCTTCGGTAACGTACCCTATTTTTTGCTTTACCGCGATATTATTGACGGGGTTTTCGCCAAAAATCCTAACGATTCCGGAAGACGGCCGGAGCAGTCCCGCAAGCAGCTTGCCGGTGGTGGTTTTCCCCGCTCCGTTGGGTCCCAGAAAGCCGAAAATTTCCCCTTCTTCGATCGCGAGGTCCAGTGGCCCCAGGGTCCAGCCGGAACGGTAATTTTTAGTTACTCTTTCCAGGTAAATGGACATGGGTTTTTCCTGCACCTTACCTTTCTACCTTACCTTTCTGATTTTGTTGCTGTTTATACATTATGGCTGTATCAATTGCCTGTACCAGCATTTCCGGCTGTTGCGAGCCAATCAGCAGCCGCCTGCCGTCGGCCAGTTCCAGCTCGACACCCCGGTTGCCGCTCACGGTATACGCCCAGCCGTTTTTGCTCCGGTAAATCCCCCAGCCCCAGAGCACAGAAATTGAGTCGTAGGTGCGGATACTGTAATTTTTTAGATTTTCGAATGGTATTGTTCGGCGAAGGAGGGGAAAGTAACGGATCTGAATTCCC
Source organism: Bacillota bacterium (assembly GCA_036822475.1). Classification (GTDB taxonomy): domain Bacteria; phylum Bacillota; class Desulfotomaculia; order Desulfotomaculales; family Nap2-2B; genus JAIMBK01. Next base: position 402 of record DAISHP010000336.1, on the reverse strand, counting down.
ACGGGGTCGACCACGGTTATTAATTTTGTTATGTATAGAAGAAAAGGAAGGCCGATTACGATCAGCAGCATAAGGGGGCCAAAAATTGCCAGTTCAGTGTCCGACATTGGCCTGTCGCCCCAGGGAACACCCAGAACGAGCTGCTGGAACATTCCGTAACTGAAGAGGATGGCTACCAACAGGGAAGACGGAAGAAGGCCAACCCAGAGCAGAGTTTGCCGGAACTGCTGAACCTCTTGGTAAATTACGTCTGAGTGAAGGGATTTCTTAATCATGCGCTCATCTCCCGGTTACCTCTTTTCTTCTAATTCCTGCAGAAATATTTCCTTCAGGGCGTCCTTTTCTACTCCCAGAAAGCGCGCCTCCGCCAGCAGTTCCCTGATTTTCCTTTTGAGCTCTTCC
>DAISHP010000335.1:0-2869 GCA_036822475.1 Bacillota bacterium | reverse complement strand
CGGCCGCCGCCGGCGGCCATTTTCTCCTGCTTGCACTGCCATTCACCAGCGGTAATTTTTTTAAGTACCGCTTGTCTTGATATCCCAACCAACTCTACCACCTCGCCGGTGGTCAACCAAACTTCCTTCACTCCGACCCTCCTTCCGCCCGGGCCAGTTTCACGCGCCCAACCTTTCCAATAGATTGCGCACCGCTTTCTCCCTCTTGGCCAGCTCCCGCCGCATCTGGTCGATCTGGCCCAGTTCGGCCATGAGCGCCTCTTTGCCTTCAAGTAAATAACATTTGATCATCCGCGCCATAATTCTCAATGGTTCTTTATGCCCCGTGACTGCGCAAAACGCCGGCAGGTATTCGGCCGGGAACCGGTGGTACTCCTTGCTTTCCGCAGTCCAACTATCTAATTGACTCTTGGTCACTTCTACCCCAACCAATTCAGACATTTTAGAAGCAACCTCGTACCTCGATAACATGCACCTCCGTAATCCTTCGCTCAGTTCGTTTCTGAGCCGGTTTCCGATACTCATGCTGCCAGGCGCAGGTTCCTTTTTTGCCTCATCCTCTCTGATTAAATCAAAAATTGTCAGTTGCCCGGCCGAACTCACATCCCCCTTCTTCCTTTTCACGGCCTACCCCCCAACGCTCAACAAATCTTCTTCACCAGACGGTAAAGACTGGCATCGCTACCCAAGCGCCAGCCATATTCATTTGCCTTTTCTCTTAGCTCTTTTATCGCGCTTGCCACTGACCGGCGGGGCTCCCGTTCGAAGATCCCGGCCAGGTATTCTACCGCCGCCTGGTCGGTGGCCCGGGGTTTGCGGGGGCGGGGGAGGTAAACAATCTTTTGCTCCTGGGCCTGGGCCAGCCGGCGTACCTCCGCGGTTAGCTCGTCAATTTTCTTTACGCACTCCTGGAGGATCTCGGCAGCCGGCTGACAGCCGGTGTCTTCACCAAACAAGACCAGCTGCTCCGCCCCGGCCAGGCGCTTTTTTCTCCTCATACCTTCCCACCCCCGTAACCAAAATTCTCACTCCCCGGTAGGGAAAACCCCTCCCGCGTCGAATATTGCCAATAACCCCGATAGAGAGGAGGTGCCCGGAATCATTAGCGACCTTTTTATCCCTGGCTTGTCTCAGGATAGATGCCTTGAAATACAGTACGACCTTGATGTAATGACTGATGTCATGGAAGATCAATTTGGAATACTTGAACATTCCAACGAAGATGAATTTAACGCTCTTTTTAGGTTCCGGATAAGCGAGTTCGGCAACTTTGTACCATTAAAAAGGTACATTAATGATTTTCGTGTTTATATTACTTGCGGCGTTAGTATGGACCCTATACTGGCAGTTGCCGGGTTGACAGATAATGAAGCCATCCAGTTGATAACTTCATCAATAACCGAAGATCCTTTTGAATTAATGGACTTATGGAATGACGATCATCCGTATCGAAAACTAAACCTCAAGAAAATTGAAAGGTGGGAACACCAAAAGAAATACCCTGGTTTTTACCCTATCATTGAGCTTTATTGGCCGCTTCTTTGGGTTTTTTATAAAAAGGACCTTCATATTCAATGCGCCATTCAGCCCAAAAAAATGGCGTTTTTACTCCACAAGTACCGTGAACAGAACGAAATCAATTTGAATTTCTACCTATCCAAGTGATTCAGTTAAAGCATCCTTCATTTCCCATAACATCCTATAAAAGCTTGCCCGGGAACCGATCTGCCAATTACCTCTCTCTGCCTCAGCCACAACTTTTTTATATACGTTGTAAGGTCTGAGGAATTGGTTAAAATATAAATCCTTAATAAGCTCCACCGCTTCCTTGCTAAAACCATATCTTTCGCCCATTGGTAGATCGTCCTGGTTACTTTCTTTTTCATACCTATCCTGATCAACTAAAGGCATCCCGCAATAAGGACAACTGGACATTAAATCTACTCCTTTCCGCCCGGCCCCAGCCGGGCCGTTATTTGTCCACCAGATAAAGATAACCGCTAACTTCCTGTTCATCGCCTAAAATCTGCCAGCTTTTTTCCATTGCATCCCTCCCTCCGGTTTGTTATACTTACTCTAAAACCGGTTAGATTAAATAACAAAAGGAAAGACGGCATCAGGCGGCGTCGTCCGGCCAGATCTCGCTCACTTCCCGGCCGATGGCGCTGGCAATGTACGGCCTGATCCGTCTCCCCTTGTAAAGGCTGTACTCATATTGATAGATCGTCTGACTGACCGCGCTGTGGGTCACGCCGGCCCGCCTGGCTATGTCGCTGACTTTGACGCCAAGGCGGACCATTTCGGCCCTGATCTCCCGGGGCGTCATACCTTGTTGGTTTACTGCAGGGGAGTTACTCACACTGTTTCCTCCTCTGTTGGGGTAGGGTACCGGCGGCGTGGGGGCGCCGCCGGTACCGTTGCCTACCACCGGCCAGGCTGGTGGTAGGCGGTGGTCTGTCTAAAAATTGTTTGGTTATGGGTATATTATAAATTGGACTGAGTAAAGCTGTCAACAAAAAATTTTAATGAGTACAAAAGTTTATGGTGAAAGATGGATTAGGTAAGAGGCTGAAAGAACTAAGGAAAAAATTAAAATTTACCCAAGAAGAATTAGCAAACTTACTGGGAGTAAATCACTCTCACATTTCTCACATTGAGAAGAATAAAACTTTACCTTCAGATTTGTTACTGAATCAAATTTGCTGCAGACTACTTGTTTCAAAAAATTGGCTCATTACTGGCCAGGGCGAAATGTTCACTCCACCAGACGAAGCCATTAAGGACCTACTAAAAACCCTGACGGCCCGTCATGGAGAACGGGCCGTCATGAACGCCTTGCATAGTATAATGAAAGAACACGGCCTGGCCG
>DAISHP010000334.1:0-2870 GCA_036822475.1 Bacillota bacterium | reverse complement strand
TTTTCCGCAGGCCCGGCCACCGGGCGCCCGGCGACTTCGACGCGGTCCGCCGCCGGGTCAATGCTTGTCCCCGGCCGGGTGACGGTTCGTTCGTTTACTTTCACCAGGCCGGCTTTGATTAGTTCCTCGCACCGGCGGCGGGAAGCCACTCCCGCCCTGGCCAGGTATTTTTGCAGTCTTTCCATGAATGATTCCCCGTCTTCTGTTGGTGCCGCTAAAAAGTATCCCGGAGGTTTAATTCCTGGCCCTCCACCTTCGCTGCCTCTGCTCTTTCCGCCCGGTAGCGTTTAAACTCCGCCACCAGTTGCGGTTTGCTGCGCAGAAAAGCTACAAAATCAAGGAGGCACTGCAGGGTGAGCTTGCTGACGTTGTGCTCGATGCCTTCCACATCTTCGTGCAGGTGTTCTTTGACCCCGATCAGCGCCAAAAAATCCCGCAGGGTATTGTGGCGGTTGAGCAAATAAGCGCCGATCCGTCGCCCTTCCGGTGTTAATCTTATTATACCGTATTTTTCTGCCTGGACCTGCCCTTTTTCGCGCAGTTTTTGCACCATTTTGGTGGCCGAAGGGGGTTGCACGTGCAGGGATTCGGCTACGTCTTTGACGCGGGTATAACCTTCCCGCCCGCTCAGCCGGTAAATCATTTCCAGGTAGTCTTCCATGCTGGAGGTGAGCTCGTCTTCTCCGGCACTCATCACGGCGTACCCCCTGGCCGTATAAAACTTTTCTCTGGACTCCTGCATGCTGACATTCCCCGCTTTCTCGAAAAGGCATTAAGGCCCCAAAAAAGATGCCTGCCCGGGTCATATGATATTAAATAAGAGGTTAGTGGGGGTCAGGAATCAGGAAATCGATAATTTATACATAATTGCTATCGTTATCAGTAGTTGCGAGAACTAAAGTAAGGTTCCCATGGGGGAACTCCTCTGCGGTTTAATTTACTTCGTCAGGAGCAGCCCCAGACGGTGGACTGCCCAGGTAACCGCCAACGCCAGCGCAAGCGGCAAAAATAAGGCCAGAGCCGTCCATTTCAGGCTTTTTGATTCTTTGTAGATGGCCACGGTGGTATACGCGCAGGGTAAATACAACATAAAGAAAATCAGAAAAGTAAACGCCTGCAGACCAGACCAGCGGGCCAGCAGGTAGCTTTCCAGCGCCGCTGACCCCTCCAGGCCCTGGCTGAGTCCGCTGGTGATGGCCAATGCCCCCAGCACCACCTCTTTTGCCGGGAGGGCGTAAAGGGCCGCGACTAAAGTTTTGCCGTCCAGGCCAAGAAATAAACCAACGGGTTCGAGCAGGTCCGCCAGCCGGGCGGTGACCGAGGGCGCGGACCCGGCGGGCAGGTTGCTCAACAGCCAGGTCGCCGCCGTCATCGGAGCGGCGACGAGGGCGGCCCTGGTCAGCACGGGCCATACGTTTACGCGCAGCGTGCGAATGAGGACCGGACGCAGGCGGGGCAGGCGGTAGGGGGGAAGTTCCAGGACAAAGCCGGGGTTATTCCCCCGGAAAAATATCCGGTGCAGTAAAAAGGTGGCCACCATCATCACCGCCGCGGCGAGGGCAATCAGCGCCACCATCACGAAAGGGGCGCGCATTCCGAAAAATGCCCCGGTAATGGCCAGCATTACCCCCAGGCGCCCGTTGCAGGGGAGCAGGGGGCTGGTGAGCATGGCCAGCAGCCGGTGGGAGCCGGTCATGATCCGCGTCGAAAAAACCGCCGGGATGCTGCAGCCGAAGGCCAGCAGACAGCTCACGCAGTGCTTCCCCTGGGAGCCCACCGCCTTTAAGGGGCGGTCCGTGATAAAGGCCAGCCGCGGCACCAGACCGGCATCTTCCAGGAGGGCAAAAATAACGAAGAAAATGGCCATGGTGGGGAGCATCACAGAAATAACCGCCCCCGTGCCGATGATCAAGCCGTCCACCACCGCCCCGGCAACCCACCAGGGAGCTCCCGAGGACACGAAAATTACCTTTGTTTTGCCGGCCAGCCAGGCAAAAAAGGCAGCCAGACCGTCGGATAGGGGAGCCGCTCCGAAGAGGGTGACGGCAAAAATGATTCCCAGCAGAGCAATCATCAGGGGGAAGGCCGCCAGGCGGTGCAGAACAATATCGTCCAGTTTTTCCGTGAAAGTTTTCCCTTCCTGATTCCGGCCGGCCACGGCTTCCCTGGCGACCCGGTGGGCAAACCCGTAAAGGGCGGCAATGATTTTTCTTTCGCCGCCCGGTCCGACCAGTTCCCGGCAGGCCGCCGCCTCCTTTAAGATCTCCAGGTGCCCCGCCTTTCTTAAGGCGGCGGTGACAGCCGGGTTGTTTTCCAGAAGCTTGAACGCCGTCCACCGGGGCGGCCAGTCGATGGCCGCGGTTTCCAGCAGGCCGCCCAGTTTTTGCAGGCAGGTTTCGATTTCCTTCCCGTAATCCACGCGCGGAGCGGGGGTGAGCGCCCCTTCCCCCACCCTGATTACTGTTTCCAGCAGGCAGTCAATTCCCTGCCCGGTGGCGGCGCTGATGGAGACCGCCGGAACGCCCAGCGCCGCGGACAATTTAGGGATGTCGATCGCCAGCCCCTGCTTTTGCGCCACGTCCAGCATGTTCACGGCCAGCACCAGGCGGGGGGTCAGCTCCATCAGCTGCAGCACCAGGTAGAGGTTGCGTTCCAGGTTGGTGGCGTCGGCCATGGCCAGGACCACGTCGGGCTTTTCCCGGAGAAGAAAATCCCGGGCGATGGCTTCCTCCAGCGTGCCGTCATTCAGGGTGTAGACACCGGGTAAATCAACGATCTTAATGGTTTTGCCGCTGGCGCGAAAAGTGCCCTCCACCTTTTCCACCGTTTTCCCCGGCCAGTTCCCCACGTGCTGATTTTGGCCGGTGAGC
>DAISHP010000333.1:0-2900 GCA_036822475.1 Bacillota bacterium | reverse complement strand
CGAAGGGTGCAGCAACCGGTGCTCTTTTTGCACCATTCCCGCCATCCGGGGGCGCTACCGGAGCAGAACCATCGCCTCCATCGCAGAAGAGGTAAACTCCCTGGTTCAAAAAGGGGTTAAAGAAATCATTTTAGTCGCTCAGGACACGGCCCGCTACGGAATGGACTTGCCCGGCGCCGGCGGGCTGCCGGAGCTGATCCGGCGGCTTAATGCCGTTCGCGGCCTGCGTTGGCTGCGCCTTTTATACTGTTCGCCGGATTATTTTCCCGAAGAATTAATTCCTGTTCTGGCCGCCTCGCCAAAGTGCTGCCGCTACCTGGACATTCCAATCCAGCACGCCAGCAACGAAATCTTGAGGAAAATGAACCGGCGCAAAACCAGCGAGGAAATTCGCGACCTGCTCGGGCGGCTGCGGGAGGCAGTTCCGGGGCTCGCCTTGCGCACCACTTTCCTGGTGGGCTTTCCGGGGGAAAAAGAAACTCACTTTGCCGAACTTTTGAACTTTCTGCAGGAGATGTCTTTTGACCACGCCGGGGTGTTTAAGTTTTATCCGGAAGAGGGCACCCGGGCCGCCGGTTTGTCCGGCCAGGTGCCGGAAGAGGTAAAAGAAGAGCGTTATCACCAGGTAATGACCCTCCAGCAGGAAATATCTTTCCGGCAAAACCGGAAAAAGGTGGGGGAAAAGCTGACGGTTTTGGTGGAAGGGAAGGCAGGCAAGCTTTTTTACGGGCGGACGCAAACCCAGGCCCCCGAAGTTGACGGAAAAGTTTATTTCCCGGCGGACAGGTTTTTGTCTCCGGGAGAATTTGTTCCCGTTCTGATTAGAGAGGCGCGGGAGTATGATTTGATCGGTGAACTGGCTGATGAACCTGCCTAACCGCTTAACCCTGGCGAGGATCTTGCTGGTTCCTGTTTTTCTTACCGTGGTAACCCTCCAGGTACCTTACGGCAATTACATCGCCCTGGCCCTTTTTTTATTGGGGGCCGGGACCGATGCCTTAGACGGCTACCTGGCCCGCAAGCACCGGCAGGAAACCCGCTGGGGAAAGTTGATGGACCCCCTGGCCGATAAATTACTGGTTTCGGCGGCGCTCATCTCTTTAGTCGAGCTGGGTTGGATCCCGGGGTGGGCGGCCATGATCATCATCGGCCGGGAGCTGGCCGTGACCGGGCTGCGCACTTTTCTGGCCGGGGAAGGAACGGTCATCCCCGCGTCTTTTTTGGGGAAAATAAAAACGGTCACCCAGATCGTCGCCATTGCCGCCCTTTTCCTGCAGCCGGTCCCGTACAATCCGGCTGCTTTCAGCTTTGGCAACCTGGCCATGACCGCTGCCGTCGTTTTGACTGTCTGGTCGGGAGTGGATTATTTCACTCTCTGGTGGACGCAAATTAAAGAAGGTGATGATTAGGGTTATGATGCAGTGGCACGGATTGCGCATCCCGGTAATTTTACTGGCCCTGGCGGCCGGTCTGGTCGTGTTTTTTGGCGCCCGCTGGCTGTATAACAAATTCAGCCTGGAGGAACCCCTGGCCGGCGCCCTGAAGGCGAACCCGGCGGTCCAGTCGTTTGAAATTGAAAAGGGCCGGACGGCAACGCGGATCATCGTTCACCTTGCTCCTACCGCCAATTTAAAAGAAACGTATCACGAACTGTACCGCCAGGTGCAGTCGGTTTTGGGACGGCAAAGGTTTGAAATAAAAATAGTGGATAACCGGGACGAAAAACTAAACCGGGTGTTTTACTCCGGGCAGTTTGCCGTCTACGAGGCAATCAGGCGCGGCAATTACCGGGAAATGATTAAAGAGCTGGAAGCGGAGGCGGCGAAGGCAGGGGCAACGGCGGCTGTTTTTCTGGATCAGGAGAATATTTACGTCCAGCTCCAGGACAATGAGCATTATTTGTACGAAATTATTCCCCGGCGGGAACCGGTTTTCTTCCCTTCGCCGACCGAAAAATTTGCTTTCTGACCCACGGCCTGACCCACGGCAAAAATTCCCTGGTTAATTTTTCTCCCCTTTTAGGCCATAATTCAAGAGGTTGCCTGGTAATGTTGAGTAACTCGGACACGCCTTTTATTCGCGAACTGGAGAAGGTTACGATATTCAGGTGGTCCGTGTCCGGAGGGAAATAAACTGCCGGGCGGCGGGCGGGGGTCGGTAACTGAGTTGGTGATCAGAAATTACGGTTAGGAGCGCTCTGCTTTGTTGCCGGGAGGGAAATCAATATTTCCTTAAAAAACAGGAAGGATCTTCCGCCAGGTAATCTCCGGAATGGGCATAGGCCCGCCCCCGGCAACCGCCGCAAATGCGGTTGTACGAACAACTCCCGCACTGCCCCTTTAAGGTTTTTTCCCGTTCCCGGAGCTCGCGAAAAAGGGGGGCGTCTTTCCAGATTGCGGCCATGGGTTGTTCCCGCACGTTGCCTGCTTTCACCGGCAAAAAAGGGCAGGCCCAGACGTCACCGTCTGGTTTTATATAGCAGAGGCCCGTTCCCGCCACACATCCTTTAAAGGCAAGCGGGGCCAGTTTTCTGGCCAGGCCGTTCCCTTTTTTTTCGACCAGGTAAGGCCAGTATTGAGGCCCGGCCACCGGTTCAATTACCGGGTAGGCGCGGCGCTGGTGGCGGGCGATTGTCTCCATGAGGGTGCGGTTGGCCTGCCGGTTCAGTTCCCGTTCACCTATTTCCGCGCCCCGCCCCACCGGGACGAGCTGGTAGGTAAGGACTACCTCTGCCCGGTACCGGTCGGCAAGCTGGTAAACGGCAGGGATCTGTTCCCGGTTATCCGCCATGGCGGTGATATTGATCTGCAAGGCCATCCCGGCAGCGCGGCAGGCTTCGATCCCCTGCACGGCGAGCGCAAAGGCATCTTCCCTGTTCCGGATAAAGTTGTGCAGGACAG
>DAISHP010000332.1:0-2904 GCA_036822475.1 Bacillota bacterium | reverse complement strand
TGCCTTAGGGCCTTGTTGTTTTTGCCCTGAAAATAACCTTCGCTAATCTGCTGGTGCTGCGTTTGCAGCATGGATGTTTAATTCCCAATTCCAATAAGTTAAGTGCCTGGCACTTAACTTATAAATTATTCTGTAAATGAGGCCCAAGGCAGGCCCCCTTTCCCTTTGTGCCTATTGTTTTCAAGGGAGGCATCCGCATGCGAGACCATATGTGTTTTGCCTGCAGCCCGCAAAATCCCATCGGCCTGCATTTGAAATTCACCATGGAAAACGAAACTTGCCGCGCGGCCTTTACGGCCGGGGAAAATCACCAGGGGTGGGACGGTTTTGTCCACGGCGGGCTGTTGATGACCCTGCTGGACGAGGCCATGGCGCAGTGGCTGTGGCGGAAAGAAATCAGGGCGATGACGGCGGAAATGAACGTCCGGTTCAGCCTGCCGGTGGCTATCGGTCAGGAAATTGTCGTCGAAGCGCAAGGTGTAAAAAACCACCGGCGGCTTTACCAGTTGGCCGCCCGGATTATATTGCCGGACGGCCGGCAGGCCGTGCGGGCCACGGCAAAATTTTTATCGGTCGATTAGAGAATGTTTGCTTTTTAAGGAGGATCTTATATATTTCATGTCGAAATAGTAGCCTGAGGTGTTCTTTTGTGCTCCGGCTGTATAATGTTTCAAAGGTGTACCAGAACAACGTCAAGGCGCTGGACAATGTCAACCTGCATGTGCGGAAGGGGGATTTTTTGTTTCTGGTTGGTCCCAGCGGAGCGGGAAAAACCACGCTGGCCAGATTGATTTTTCGCGAGGAGTTGCCGACGCGGGGGCAAATTATTTTTAACGGAAAAAATGTTATCCGGATGCGGGCGGGGGAGGTCCCTTTTCATCGCCGGAAGATCGGCATGGTGTTCCAGGACTTCCGTTTATTGCCTTTAAAAAATGTTTACGAGAATATTAGTTTTGCTCTGGAGGTTACCGGAGCACCTCCCAGAGAGATCAAAAGGCGGGTGCCGGAGGTATTAAAGCTGGTCGGCCTGGAAGGCAAGGCCAAAATGTTCCCCCACCAGCTTTCCGGCGGCGAGCAGCAAAGGGTGTGCGTGGCCAGGGCGCTGGTCAATAACCCGTTGTTGTTAATTGCCGACGAACCGACGGGAAATCTGGATCCCGATACCTCCTGGGATTTAATGAAGCTTTTCCAAAGAATTAACGAGCAGGGAACAACGATCATCATGGCCACGCACGCCTGGGACATTGTGGACGCCATGAAAAAACGCGTGGTAGCCCTCTCCAAAGGACGGGTCGTTCGCGACGAAGAAGGCGGGGCTTACAGTTATGGGGCTTAACACAGTCCGTTACTACTTCCGGGAGGCTTTTGCCTCCATGTGGCGGAACGGCTGGCTTTCTTTGGCCTCGGTAGGTACGGTGACCGTTTCTTTAATCATTCTGGGCTGTTCTTTGCTTCTGGTGCTCAACGCCAATAAACTGGCCGGTGCTCTGGAAGGGATGCTGGAAATCAATGTTGTTTTAGTTGATAATCTGGACAGGGGAAAGATCAGGCAGCTAAACGAACAGATTAAATTTCTCCCCGGGGTGGCGGAGGTAGAATTTATTTCCAGAGAAGATGCTTTGAAAAAAATGCAGCAAAGCATTGGCGCCGATAAACTGGAGGGGCTGGATTACAACCCGCTGCCCGACGCTTTCCGGGTCAAAACCAGGGAGCCGCAGCAGGTTCCTCAGATTGCCGGGGAAATTGCCCGGCTGGCCGGAGTGGAGGAGGTGCGCTATGGGCAAGGGTTGGTAGAAAAGCTGCTTGCGATCACCCGCGCAATCCGCATCACCGGCTGGGTTATGATGGCCCTGCTGGGCGGGGCAGCGGTTTTTTTGATTTCCACAACAATCCGGGTTTCCGTTTTTTCCCGGCGAAAAGAAATCAACATCATGAAGTATTTGGGCGCTACCAACTGGTTTATCCGGTTTCCCTTTCTTTTGGAAGGAATGTTTCTGGGCCTGGCCGGGGCATTTTTGGCCGCCGTCACCGTTTTCTACGGATATGTATTGACCGTAAGGGAAATCAATGCGTTAATGCCTTTTCTCCCCATAATTAGCCAGTTTGGCGAGATACTGCCTGTTTTTGCCTGTGTGATCGGTTTAGGATTACTGATTGGCGCTGCCGGGAGCGCGCTTTCCGTTCACCGGTTTTTAAATGTTTAAAGCGGAGGAGAACAATCGTGGTCCGAACGGCTTTCCGGAAAATTTTTATCTGCTTCCTGACTCTTCTTTTTGCCGGCAGTTCACTGCAAGCGGCGTACGGTTTCAGTCTGGAAGAGAAGCTCCGCCAGACGAGGGACATGCTTTTTCAAAAGAAGCAAGAGGTAAACAAAGATAAACAGGAAGTTAACCGCTTCGTTAACCGTTTGACGGAAATAAACCGGGCCATTGCCGAACAAGAAAACAAAATTGAGGAACTGAACGGTTCCCTGCAGGTTGCCCTGACCAGCCTGCGGGAAACCGAAAAAGACCTGCGGGAAGCAGAAGCCAGACTGGCGCAAAGCAAGCGTGAGCTGGGAAAACGTCTGTACAACGTGTACCTTTACGGACAGGTCAGTTATCTGGAAGTTCTTCTCGACGCAAATAGTTTTTGGGACTTTCTTAACCGTTACGAGCTGCTCAAACGGATCGTCGCTCAGGATGCCCGGATTGTGAGGCAGGTGAAGGCGGAGCAAAACGAAATTTTACAAAGAAAAGCCGAACTGGAAAACAGGCGCAACCAGATTGCCCGGCTCATTCAGGAGCAGGAGGCATTCCGCCAAAAGCTGGAACAAGATCGGGCGCAGCAGCGGACGCTGGTTGCCTCGGCCCAGGTCGAGCTAAGCCGTCATCAGGACGAAGTCGACCGGTTGGAAGCGCAGGA
>DAISHP010000331.1:0-2939 GCA_036822475.1 Bacillota bacterium | reverse complement strand
TTGTGGAGACGGTTCCCGGGGTTTTAGTAATCGGCGCGGGAATTGCCGGTCTGCGGGCGGCCGTCGGGCTGGCCGACCTGGGGCTTTCCGTCTTGCTGGTGGAAAAAGCCCCGGAGCCCGGGGGACGGGTGGCCGGCCTGGGGAAAATGTATCCCCAGGGGAAAACCGGCCGGGAACTGATTAACGAACTGGTTAAAGAGGTCCGGAAGCGGGAGCGGATCACCCTGTTCACCAACGCGGAACTCGTGGCGAAAGCCGGGAGCATCGGCGATTTTCAGGTGAAAATCAGGGTCGGGGGAAGCGGCGGCGACGGGATCGGCGCCGGGACCGGCGGCAGGGAAACTGATGGCGGTGAAAACGGCACCGCAACCGGGAGCAGGGAAATCATTGAGGACGGCCCCGGCAACGGTAACCATGGCGCGGGGGGAACCGTTAGCGACGGAACCGGCAGAGAGGTCGTCACCGCGCGGGTGGGGTCGATCATCGTCGCGACCGGTTTTGATCCCTACCAACCGGCTCCGGGCGAATATGGCAGGGGAATGCCCGGGGTGGTGACCCTGCCCGAATTCCGGGAGTTGCTGGACGGCGCCGGGGACGGTCCCCTCCTTTACCGGGGGAAAGCAATCCAGGATATCGTCTATATTTACTGTGTGGGCAGCCGGCAGGAGCCCGGCCAAAAGCCGGACGGGGAGAAGATCAACCGGTATTGTTCGCGGTATTGCTGCAGCGCCGCCGTCCACGCAGCGCTCCTGACCCGGAAAAAAAACCCGTCCGTCCGCCAGTTTCACCTTTGCCGGGACGTGCGCACCTACGGCAAATTTGAGCTCCTTTACGATCAGGCGATGAAGGGCGGCTCCGTGTTTTTAAAGTTTCCTGCCATTGAGCCGCCGGTGGTGGAGGAAAAGGGGGACGGCCGGTTGAGGGTAACGGTGCGGGATTTATTGACCTGGGGCGAGCACATTGCCCTCGAGGCCGACCTGGTCGTTCTAGTCACCGGGATGGTGCCGCGGGAGAACAACCGGCTGGTGGATCTGCTCAAGCTCCCCCTGGGCCGGGACGGATTTTTCAACGAAATCCATCCCAAGCTGCGCCCCGTGGAAACGGTGGTGGGCGGGGTGTTTATCTGCGGCGCCGCCCAGGGCCCGAAGAACTCGGCCGAGAGCGTAACCTCCGCCCTGGCCGCGGTCACCCAGAGCGCCGCCCTGCTGAAAAAAGGGTTTGTTGAACTGGAGCCGCTGATCGCCGCCGTAAATCCGGAATTGTGCACCTGGTGCGCCCAATGTGCAAAAGCCTGCCCTTACGCAGCAATCGAGCAGGCGCAGGGGGAAGAGAAAGAGGTGGCCCGGGTCAACAGGGCGCTTTGCAAGGGTTGCGGCGGCTGCGTCCCGGCCTGCCCCGCCGGCGCTTTGGATCTCCAGGGTTACACGGACGCGCAAATCCGGGCCATGATTGACGCGTTCCTGAAGGAGGCTTCCTGAGCGTGGGCAGTGAGGCAAGAGATTTAAGAGAGATCATCCGGGAAGAAATGCTGATGCAAGATACAATTCTCGAGCTTCTGCGGGAAGGTCCCAAAACCGTCCCGGAAATCGCGGCCGCCCTGGGCCGCCCTTCCTTTGAAGTGATGCTCTGGGTGATGGGGCTGCGTAAATACGGCCGGGTGGCGGAAACGGGCGAACTCACCGACGAAGGGTATTATCTCTATAAAAGCACATAATTGTAAAGATGCGAATGTGTAGGGTACAGGAATCGGGGATCAGAATTAAACTCCGCTGTTGCTTTTTGAAGCACCAACAGAGAACGAAAACGAACGGCGGGCGGTAGCCCAATTATCAGGGTAGGAATTAGGGAGGGGTTTATTTTGGAAAAAACAAAGAAGACAATCATCGTCTTCAGCGGCGACCTGGACCGCGTCCTGGCGGCCTTTGTCATCGCCAACGGCGCCGCCGCCATGGGCGACGAGGTAACCATGTTTTTCACCTTCTGGGGCTTAAATGTCCTGCGGAAACCGGAAAAGGTCAAGACAAAGAAAAGTTTCCTGGAAGCCATGTTCGCCCGGATGATGCCCCGGGGCGCCGGGAAACTGGGGCTATCCAAGATGAATTTCGGCGGGATGGGGCCGGTAATGATGAAATATATGATGAAGCAGAAAAACGTGGCTTCTCTTCCGGAATTAATCCAGACCGCCCGGGAGCAGGGGGTCAAAATGGTGGCCTGCACCATGTCCATGGACGTCATGGGCATCCGGGAAGAGGAGCTCATCGACGGCCTGGAATTCGCCGGCGTGGCCACTTACCTGGGCGAAGCCGACGAGGCCCACGTGAACCTGTTTATCTAAATTTGCTTCCTTGGAAACCCTACCCCCTGTTCATCCCATAAATATTGGACCTGATCTTACGAGAAAAAGGCTATCGTTTCTTTTTCTTCTCACGTGAGGAGGCGCGGGTGCATGTCCACGTCGTATGTTCCGACGGAGAAGCGAAGTTTTGGCTGATCCCGGAGATTGAATTGGCGATAATTTATCGCGGGCCCAGTTGAAGGAAATCGAAAGCATAATTGAGGTGTATTATGATGAGTTCAAAAGCGCCTGGGAGAAGCACTTCGGCGGTTGAGATTACACATATTTCAAAGAATGGAATTTGGCTTCTTGCCTATGACAAAGAACTGTTCATGGCTTATAAAGATTTCCCATGGTTTAAAGATGCTCCTGTTGGGAAAATCCTTAACGTCGAAGAGCTTCATAGGGGGCATTTCTATTGGCCGGATTTAGATGTGGATCTTACCGTTGAGAGCATAGAACACCCAGAACGGTTTCCGTTAAAGGCAAAATAATCACATAACAACTCATTTTTCCAAAATCTTAACCAATCATTTTCCGGGTGTAATTGAGAAAAGCCAGGGTAGCGGGACAAAGGTAACGGTCTTTCGCGAAAGCCAGGTAG
>DAISHP010000330.1:0-2946 GCA_036822475.1 Bacillota bacterium | reverse complement strand
CCCATAATTCAAATTGCTCGAACATTATATTTGCCATTATATGGTTAACCGGTCACGTATGCGCTCATGTTTCCTACGGGCCTGCCCTGGACAATAACCTGGGACGATGTATCGGCAGTAGGTTTCAACAAAACGGGGTTCATGTCCACGTCCGGTTCTACCCCCGCCGCCTGGGCCTGCACTGCCTGGGACCGGCCCATTTCTCCCCCGGTGCGGGTAACAAAGGAATTGAGGGCCATATTCTGCGCCTTAAAAGGGGCGACCGCGTAACCGTCCTGCCGGAAGATCCGGCAGAGGGCGGCAACCAGTACACTTTTGCCAACGTGTGAACCTGTTCCCTGGATCATGAGCGTGCGGGCGAAATTCATTCTTTCCCTCTTTTCAGGATAAAATCTTCCTCAAAAATATCTTTTTTTCACTCACCAGGGCGCAAAGTAAATATTCCCGGTCGTCCATACCTCTATCTCTTTATGTCTATTTTACCTTAGTCCAGCTCCACATTAAAAAGTAACCAAATATATGTTTGGCTTAACCAGGCTGTCCAAAGGGCGACCGGGCTAATTCCCTATAAAAATCTCTGGAGTAATTTACCTAAATGGATTCTTAATTATGTGGAGCTGTACTTAGTGCCTCAATTTTCATGCTTTATAGAGGGAACGAACGTTCCCGCAAGCAACTCTCTCAAGCGAATGCCCGTTCCCTGCTCTCTTGTTCGCCCTGGCCGGCAGGCAAAGGGGGGTAGTTCCGGATTTTGCCTACTCCCGCGGGCGCAGCAAAGGGAATAAAATAACGTCCCGGATGGAAGGGGAGTTTGTCAGCAGCATGACCAGGCGGTCGATGCCGATGCCCAGCCCGCCGGCGGGCGGCATGCCGTATTCTAAAGCGGTAAGAAAATCCTCGTCCATCATGTGCGCTTCCTCGTCACCCTTTAAGCGCTTTTCCGCCTGCTCCTGAAAACGGATCCGCTGGTCGACGGGATCGTTCAGCTCCGAAAAGGCGTTGGCAATTTCCCGGCCGCAAATGAACAATTCAAAGCGGTAAGTCAGCCGCGGCTGTTCCTTTTTGCGTTTCGCCAGGGGCGAGACTTCCAGCGGGTAATCGAAGACAAAGGTGGGTTGAATCAGTTTTTCCTCCACTTTTTCTTCAAAAACGCGGTTTAAAAGCGAACCCCAGGTATCTCCCGGTTCAACTTCGATCCCCAGGCCGGCCGCCGCCCGGGCGGCCTCCCGGTCGTCTCCCAGGGCGTCAAAATCCAGCCCGGTGGATTGCCGGACCGCTTCGATCATGGTGGTGCGCCGGTAAGGCGGAGTAAGGTCGATGACTTCCCCTCCGTAGGGAACCTGCGTAACGCCCAGGACATCCCGGGCGACGGTGGAAATCAGTTCTTCGGTCAAATTCATCATGTCGGAATAATCGGCGTAGGCCTGGTACAGCTCCAGCATGGTAAACTCCGGGTTGTGTCTGGTGGAAATGCCCTCGTTGCGGAAATTGCGGTTGATTTCGTAAATCTTTTCCAGCCCGCCCACCAGCAGGCGCTTTAAATACAGCTCCGGGGCAATGCGCAGGTAAAGGTCCATGTCCAGGGCGTTGTGGTGGGTAATAAAGGGGCGGGCGGCGGCCCCGCCGGCCACGGTGTGCATCATGGGTGTCTCCACTTCTAAAAAACCCTTGCGCTCTAGAAAGTTCCTGATGGCGTGGATAATCTTGCTCCGGGTCAGAAAGGTCTCCTTTACCTCGGGATTCATGATTAAATCCAGGTAGCGCCGGCGGTAGCGCAATTCCACGTCCCTTAAGCCGTGCCACTTTTCGGGCCAGACGCGCAGGCTTTTCGCCAGCAAAACAAACTTTTGCACCGCGATAGTGACCTCGCCCATCCTGGTTTTAAAAACCTTTCCCTTCACGCCAAGGATGTCGCCGAGATCCAATTTCCCGAAAAGCGCGTAGGCATCCTCCCCGAGATCGTTCAAACGCAGGTAAATCTGAATCCGGCCGGAGAAATCCTGGAGGTCCGCAAAGGTGGTTTTTCCGTGCATTCGCCTGGCCATCAGCCGGCCGGCTACGGCCACCTCTTGATCTTGAAAAGCCGCGTAATTTTCCGTGATTTCCCTGGCCAGATTCGTCCGGGCAAATTTTTCACCGTAAGGTTCGACGTTGCTTTCCCGCAGCTGCGCCAGCTTTTCCAGACGCAAACTCATCAGCTCGCCAAAATCTTCCCGCTCCTCTTGTTCTGCCTGACCGACTTTCTCTTCCACAATTCTTTACCTCTCTTTACCTCTCCCTTTTCTATTCCGGCAGCAACTGGCTGATAACAATAAAATATAGGAAAAACCGGGCAAGATCAAGGTCTCACCGCGCCGTTTCCGCCCGTCTTCCAAATTACTTCTAAAAAAGGAGGGTTCCTTGCGGAACCCTCCTCTCGTTTTTTACCACCATCATGCATATTTACGGACACTCTCCATTTTTTCTATGCCTGCTGGCGCACCTTTAACTCGCGGGGTTCTGGCCCGGCCCTCTTGCTGGTTGCCCTGACTTTCACTATTTATTTTCTGCTTCAAGCGCAAGAAGAAACGTCTACGATATCTCGATGATCTGGTATTTAAAAAGGCCGGCCGGGACGGTGATTTCCACCACGCTCCCTTTCTGCTTGCCTAAAATTGCCCTGCCCACGGGCGACTCGTTGGAGATTTTTTTAGCTCCGGGATCTGCCTCCGCGGAGCCGACAATGGTGTACTGAAATTCGTTTCCTTTTTCGAGATCGCGCAAAGTCACCGTCGAGCCGAGATCCACCACTTCCGTTGCCCCTGCTTCCCGGTCAATGATGCGGGCGTTGCGGAGCATCTTTTCCAGGGTCAAAATGCGGCCCTCCACGAAGGCCTGTTCATTTTTGGCGTCCTCATACTCCGAATTTTCGGAGATATCACCGAACTCGATGGCCTGCTTGATCCG
>DAISHP010000329.1:0-2950 GCA_036822475.1 Bacillota bacterium | reverse complement strand
CCGGGTAAGGCATGGTTTTGATATCCACCGGGCGCAAGGGTTCGCCCGCCCGGACGCGTAAAACGTCGCCCTCTTCGTAAACTTCTACGTTGGCCTCGCGGAGTTTGGCACTTAAAGGCTCTACATGCAGCGGGATGACGTTTTCCAGCTGCACGTCGCCGCCGGTGGCAGAGGCCGCCACCATGTATGTGCCGGCCTCGATCCGGTCAGGAATAACGCTGTAGTGAAGACATTCCCCCAAAACGTCCACGCCTTCAATTTTGATGATATCGGTGCCGGCCCCCCGAATCCGGGCCCCCAGGCAATTTAAAAAGTTGGCCAGATCGACCACTTCCGGTTCTTTGGCCACATTTTCAATGATGGTTTGTCCTTTGGCCAGGCAGGCAGCCATCATGATATTTTCGGTGGCCCCCACGCTGGGAAAGTCCAGGTAGATCCGGGAGCCGTTCAGGCGGCGCGCGGCTGCCCGGACAACCCCCTTTTCCAGGGTGAGTCCGGTGCCCAGGGCGGCCAGGCCCTTAAAATGAAGATCCATGGGTCTGCTCCCAATATTGCAGCCTCCCGGCAGGCACAATTCCACCCGGCCGTAGCGGGCCAGCATAGGCCCCAAAAGTAAATTCGAAGCCCTTAATTTTTTGACCAGCTCATAAGGGGGCATGGCCTCGATCCGCCCGGGCATCCGGATGCTTAAGGAATTACTTTCCAGCCACTCGACCTGCGCTCCCAAACACCTGACAATATTGATCATAACCTGGATATCGGTAATATCGGGGATATTTTCCAGCAGCACCTGCCCCTCGGCCATTATGGAGGCGCACATAATGGCCAAAGCGGCATTCTTTGCCCCGCTGATACGGACCCGCCCTTTTAAAACGTTCCCTCCGGCAATGACGAGCTTGCCCATGATTTCCCGTCACCTTTTTCAACATCTTTCATCATCAAAAGATTCTCTGCCGGGTCTTAGAATTCCTGCTCCCGGAGGATTTATTCTGAATAACCCAACGCTGCCAGTTGCTTTCAAATTCCTGCAGGTTTACGCCAATCGTATCCCGAAGCGCTTCCTCCATATTCTTGCCGGCAGCCAGGGTCTTCAGGATTTGCTTGATTTTATCTTCACCGTACACCTCCTGAAGATATTCCACCGCCGCCAGACTCTGCCGGTAGGCCAGGGCCTGGTCGTCCAGACGGTCGAACTCCCCGTCCATCTCCCGGAAAGAGTAGAACCGTTCCCGGGAGACTTCCGGTGCTGCAAACTGAAAACCGGTGAGCCGGTATTCTTCGGATTGGGCAAGACCCTCAGTCAACCACCGGGGAACATTTCCTTTTGTGAGATTGTCCACCATCAGGTGGGTCAGCTCGTGAACCATCGGGCCGGAGCAGATAAAAATTTCTTCCACGTCATTCTCTTCCGGTATCCAGACTTCCGGCGCCAGGATGCGAATCACCCCGGCCCAGTAAGCGCCCATGGCACTTTCGCTGGCCGGCCAGCCAAAGCAAGCATTTAACTCCGCCCGGGAGGGATAAATGATGACGGGAATCCCCCGTCCCTGAAAATCATATTTGCCGGCTAATTGATTGTATGCTTTTTCGGCGGTTTCCAGAACCAGGGGGACATAGGCGGCGTTTTCGGGAGAATACCTGACCAGAAAGTGCTCGCCGCGGAGCGTTACGAGGTGGCGGGAAGCAAACAGGGTGTGCATCCGGTAAAGCTCTTTAACCGCCTGATAAGCGTAACCCCTGATTTCCCCGGGAATCCTCCCCAGGCAGGCGGCGACCAGAGTTAAAGAAGCAGCCAGAATTTTCAGCCCAATTGCCGCCCAGGGGTACCGGTTCGGCGCCGGCCCGCGCCGGGGCATGCTGCTGTCCATTTTTCCACCTTCTTTGCATCTGCCGCTCTTTAACGAGTTTGTTGTTTAACGAGCATATAACTTTAGTTAACTGGTTAAATATTAGCGGATTGCGAAAAGGTTCGCCGGATATTCGCTGTCTTGCGCGCGATTCGATTTTCGAAAAATTTTCCTTTTTCCTTTTCCGGCCTACTTCGCCGGTAAATTTTTCTGCCATTCCGCAATCCTCTGGCGCGCCCGGGTCACGTCGTCACCGGTTTTCGCCAGGTCAATAAATTTCTCCAGCTCCTGAATGCCATGCGCATAGTCTTTTTTCCCCACCGCCAGAACATGACCGTATAAATAATGGGCCTCCGCGTGGTCCGGGTGGCGCTTAATCTCCTCCTCCAGGACAGCCGCGGCTTTGTCGTAGTCGCTTCGCAGGAAGCTGGTCATGGCCAGCTCAAGGCGCAAAGCGCCGTCGTCCGGATTTTGGGCCAGGGCCTTCTCGTAAGTCTGCTGCGCCTGGTCCAGGCGGCCGGCCTCAAAATAAGCCCTGGCCAGCGCGGCCAAAGCCTGCGGGTCGTCTGGTTTTTCCTTTACCCTGGCTTCCAGATCAGCCACTGTGTCCCCTTCGGCAGGTTCATTCGGCGGCGGCGGGGAAAAATAATCTCCGCCGAGCCAAACAACGGAGGAGCTCAACAGGCCCAGCGAAAGAAAAATGGTCAGCACAATAAAAACAATTTTCTGGCGCCTCTTGCGCTGATCCAGGAAAGAATTTTTTTTCTGGCTCACCCGCCTGGCTTGTTTGGCCAACTATTTTCTTCTCCCTTGGAAAACTAAGCCAAGAGGAGTAAACCCTCTCGTCCGCTATAAGCAATTTTAACCGGAGCTAACCTCAAAATCAACACCCAATGACTGGAACAGACGGGACTCTTCTAAAGAAACTGGAGGGGATTCAAGGGCCGGCCATTAACGATGACCTCAAAATGGAGGTGGGGTCCGGTAGCGTAACCGGTGCTGCCCACCTGGCCAATCAGCTGACCGCGGGAAACCCGGGCACCCACTCCGACATTGATCGCCGAAAGGTGGGCGTAGCGTGTCACCACTCCGCTGCCGTGGTC
>DAISHP010000328.1:0-2955 GCA_036822475.1 Bacillota bacterium | reverse complement strand
CCACGTTTTCCGCCCGGCAGATAAATTCCGCTTCCGGTTGCTCGCCCGGTTTTAAGAAGCGGCGGTAAACTCTTCCGTCGGCAATGAGCTCAACCCACTCGATGTAATGCTTTTCCTCCATCGGATGGGGAACGCTGCCCACCCGCACGGTAATTTTTTCGCCGCTTCTTTCCACCACCGGCACGTGTTTTTCTTTGGCTGCGTCCACCGTATTCTCAACCAAAAGCTCCATCGGTTTGTTGCAGCAAACCAGCTGCCCCTTGCCGGTGTGCACAACTTCAACAATATTCCCGCAAACGTTACATTTATAAACCTGCCTGGGCTCAGTCATTTTTCTCCCTCCTGATTTTTAGTAATTTTCGCCAAAAAGTTCAAAATAAGCCTGCGGGTGGTCGCAGGAAGGGCAGACTCCCGGTGGCTCCGTACCCTCGTGCAGGTACCCGCAGTTGCGGCACCTCCAGACCACCTTCTCGTCCCGCCGGAAAACTTTCCCCTGCTCAAGGTTGGCAATCAATTTGCGGAAACGCTCCTCATGGCCGGTTTCGGCCCGGGCAATAGCCCGGAAAACCGCCGCGACCTGGGGAAATCCTTCCTCCTCAGCCACCTTTGCAAATTCCGGATACATGGTGGTGTGTTCGTAGTTTTCGCCCGCCGCGGAACTTTTGAGATTGGCCAGGGTATCCCCGATCACGCCGGCGGGAAAGGCGGCCTGGATCTCTACTTCCCCGCCTTCGAGAAACTTAAAGAGCCGTTTCGCATGCTCCCTTTCATTATCCGCCGTCTCCAGAAAAATTGCCGCGATCTGCTCGTACCCTTCTTTTTTTGCCTGGCTGGCGAAGTACGTATAGCGATTTCTGGCCTGCGATTCACCAGCAAAGGCGGTCAACAGGTTGCGCTCTGTCCGGGTTCCTTTTAAACTCACAAAAATTCCTCCTCACTTTTCATCGTGTTCGGCGATATGTTTATCGCCTGATTATAATAACTGTAACTATTACAGTTATTTAAGAAACAAAAATAACGGGAAGCAGCCTTTTCTTGTTATTCAATTTTGACCTCGATCTTCTTCTCTTTTTCTTCTTCTGTCTTGGGCAGGCTTATTTCCAGAATACCGTCTTTATAGCCGGCAGAGATTTTTTTGGTGTCAACGTTCCCCGGCAGGTTGATTGACCGCAGGAAGCTGCCGTAATAGCGTTCACAGCAGTAGTAGTTGCTTTCTTTCTTTTCCTCCTCGGCTTTCCGCTCGCCTTTGATGGTCAAAACGTTATCCGTGATGGAAACCTCAATTTCGTCTTTTTTCATTCCGGGAAGCTCCGCTTTGACCACATATTTGTCCTTTTCTTCGTACATTTCGATGGGAGGCACCCAAGCGGCCCCTTCGCCAGGAGCAGTTTTCCAGAAGACAGGCCGGAACCAGTCTTCCATCCTCTGCCTGATCTCTTCCAGTTCCCGGAAAGGATTCCAGGGACGAAGCCATCCTCCCCTGTATTTTTCAATCTCCATGTAAATCGCCCTCCTTTGAAAAAGGAATCAGGGGATAGGGATTAGGGTTAGATACTTTTACATTTTTCATTGCTTTATGGAGAAAACGTGGTTGTTGAACTTCCGCCAAGGAAAAAGACTGCTTCCCGTTTTATTGTTCACAACTTACTCCCGCAGGAATTTTTTTCTTGCCTGCTCTATTGTTCCTTTTCCTTCCTGTCGATCCGTTCATCCATCAAATCCGGGTTCGGCCCGCCGCAGCCGGGTATGTAACAGGTGACGCCGATGAAGGCACAGGCTTTCTGACACGAAGGACACCGCTCGGGATATGCCTTCTCATTAATGCTGTACCCACAGTTGGAACATTTCCACGGCATGGTTGCTTCCTCCTTAAATTTTTTCGAGCGGCCGTTTTTTAGCGCTCACCTCCTCTCCCGTCCTTTACCCGCTTCAAGCAGGGGTCACTTCGAAAGAAATCTTTCCCTCGCCCCCTTTCAGGGTAATAACGTCCTTCGGCTTTATTTCCCCGCTGACGATCCGGCGGGAAAGGGGGGTTTCCACTTCCTGCTGAATGGTGCGCTTCAGCGGCCTGGCTCCAAAGGCCGGATCGAACCCTTTGTCGGCCAGGTAAGCAACCGCTTCCTCCTCCCACCGTAGCCCGCAGCCGACGGTCTGCGCCAGCCGGGCGGCCAGCTTTTTCAGGAGCAGGACGGTGATCTCCCGCACCTGCGCCCGCTCCAGGGCATGGAAGACGATGATCTCGTCTACCCGGTTTAAAAATTCGGGGCGGAAATGCTGTTTTAAAAGGGCGAGCACTCCTTCCTTCATTTTTTCGTAGTCGCCGCCGCGTTCCTGGAAGTTCAGGATCTGCTGGCTGCCGATGTTGGAGGTCATGATGATAATGGTGCTGCGGAAATCAACTGTCCGGCCCTTGCCGTCGGTCAGCCGGCCGTCGTCGAGAATCTGGAGCAGGACGTTAAAGACGTCGTTGTGCGCCTTTTCGATCTCGTCAAAAAGAACCACGCTGTAGGGTTTGCGGCGCACGGCTTCGGTGAGCTGGCCGCCCTCCTCGTACCCCACGTAGCCGGGGGGCGCGCCGATCAGGCGGGCCACGGTGTGCTTTTCCATGTATTCGGACATGTCCAGGCGGATCATGTTGCGCTCGTCGTCAAAAAGCGCTTCCGCCAGCGCCCGGCTCAGTTCAGTCTTGCCCACCCCCGTCGGCCCCAGGAAAATGAAGCTGCCCACCGGCCGGTTGGGGTCTTTGATCCCGCTACGGGCCCGCAGCACCGCGTCGGCCACGGCGCGCACAGCCTCGTCCTGGCCGATGACCCGCTCGTGGAGCAGTTTTTCCAGGCGGAGAAGCTTTTCCTTCTCCCCCGCCATGAGCTTGCTCACCGGAATGCCCGTCCACCGGCTGACCACCCGGGCGATGTCCTCTTCGTCAACTTCTTCCTTCAAAAGCATGGTGTGCTT
>DAISHP010000327.1:0-2975 GCA_036822475.1 Bacillota bacterium | reverse complement strand
TCGGCATTGTGCCCGTAGAGGCCCAGGCCTGCGGCACGCCGGTCATCACTTACGGCAAAGGCGGGGTGGAGGATACGGTGGTGCCTGCGACCGGGGATAACTGGGAGGTAGCTACCGGGCTTTTCTTCCACGAGCAAAGTGTGGAGGCGTTGGAGGCTGCGGTTAAGCAGTTTCTGGCCTGGGAAGGCCTATTCCGGCCGGAAGTCTTGCGCCGCAACGCGGAGCGTTTCGGGCGGGAGAGGTTTAAAAGAGAAATCGCAACGTTTGTGTTCGAAAAATGGAAAGAGTTCTCTGCCGGGAAAAAAGTATGAGAAATACAGCCGAAAGGGAGTGGGTGGTTCATTGAAGAAGGCTTTGATTACCGACATTACCGGTCAAGACGGCGCTTATCTGGCACAGTTTCTTCTGAAAAAAGGTTACCGGGTCTATGGCACATTGTTTTTGTCGGGGTACACCGTACCAGGCCAGAATTTCCGCCGGGAGTTCAGCCGGTACAAATGGATGTCCTGGATAGCGATGCTTTGCACGAGATACTGCATGCAATGCGTCCCGAGGCCGTGGTGCACCTGGCAGCGCAAAGCATGGTTTCTGTTTCCTGGCGTAACCCGGTGCAGACCTTTGCCGTTAATGTTTTGGGTACCATCAACCTGGTAGAAGCAGTAGCGGGGACGGTACCCGAATGTAAGGTTATTACGGTGGGTTCCGGAGAGGAGTACGGTTTTGCGGCAATTAAAGGAGAAGTGCTTACCGAGGACCACCACTGTCAACCCCACAATCCCTATGCTCTGAGCAAATTTACCATGGGACAGGTGGCATTGCAAATTGCCCGGCGGTACGGGCTAAACGTGGTCCACGTACGTCCTTTCAACCACTTCGGACCAGGGCAGCAGGAGGGGTATGTGGTAAGCGATTTCGCTTGTCAGATTGCTCGTATTGAGGCAGGCCTCCAGCCTCCGGTTCTGCGGGTGGGAGATCTTTCGCCTTGCCGGGACTTCACTGACGTGCGAGACGTTGTGGATGCCTATGCGGCGCTGCTGGAGTGCGGAAGACCGGGAGAGATTTACAATGTGTGTTCAGGAGTAGCCCACTCAGTGCAAGAGGTCCTCGAAATACTGTTGAGTGCAGCCCGAGTACCAATTAAAGTAGAAATCGATTCTGCCCGGGTAAGACCCGCCGAAATCCCGGTTTTTACAGGCTCCTTTACTAAGCTCTCTCAGGTTACGGGCTGGTATCCCCGGAGAAACTTTTCTACCAGCCTTCTGGAGACCTTGGAATGGTGGCGAGAGAAGATTAAATCATTTTCGGCTTAGTTCTACGTTGCAAGGGAAACGTTTAAACTGGGAGCGGTTCGAAAAATGGGTTCTGCTTTTGTAAACGCTGTCGTCATTGACCCGGCCGGTGCCTGCTGGTCTGCCGCCGGGGACAGGCGCAGGAGATTAAAAAAAGTACCCAGGTTTTAAAAAGAAAACGGTCTGAAAGAGGCGCTGTGAGTAAGAGGTGAGTTATTCTTGAGCGTGCCGGCAGAGATTTTCCGGGCTTACGACGTACGCGGGTGGGCGCAGGACCAGCTGACCCCCCGTGCAGCTTATCTGGTTGGACGGGCTTTTGCCCGCCTTGCCCTTCAAAGGGGATTGGAAAAAAGGGCCGTGGTGGGGCGGGACGTGCGCCACAGCTCCCCCGCCATGCTGGAAGCGGTAAAAGCCGGGTTAATGGCAGAGGGCTTTAGCGTTTTTGACGGCGGGGAACTGATCACTCCGGTCCTTTACTATACGTGCCATTACCGGGAGATCCCGGTAGGGGTGATGGTAACAGGCAGCCACAACCCTCCGGATGAAAATGGCCTGAAGCTCGTCCTGGGGCCGGGGACAATCCACGGGGAGGAGATAAACCGACCTGTCGCATCGTTGCCAACGCCGCCTGCAGATTTTTGGTTCTGGGTCAGTGCGAGGAGATGGGCTTACGTCCTGAAGGGGGCAATCTTCTCCTTGAACCGGCGGGTAAAAATACCCTGCCGGCCATTTTCTACGGCATAAGGGAAATTCAAAAAAACGGCGACGACTTTGTGGCGGTTTTTCCTTCCGACCACCTTATCCAGGATGAGGAGAAGTTACTCGCCGCCACTCACCGGGGGAAAGATCTGGCCAAAAATTATCTGGTTACTTTTGGGGTGAAGCCTGACCGGCCCCACACCGGCTACGGCTACATCAAACCAGGCGAATCTTTGGGTGCCGGCTACCGGGCGGCGGAATTTAAAGAAAAGCCGGACGAGCAGACGGCGCGGACCTACCTGGAAAAAGGCTATTTATGGAACAGCGGGATGTTTATGTTCCACAGCGGTGTTTTTGCGGAAGAAGCTGCCCGGTGCTGCCCGGAAGTATACCGGGCTTTTACCGCCGAAGATATTAACGCGGCCTACCGGAGCACGCCGGTAATCTCTATCGATTACGGCGTGATGGAGAAATCCCGGCGGGTTGCCGTTGTGCCCCTGGGGGTGAAGTGGAACGACCTGGGAAGTTTTGAGGCCTTCTGCGCTGAACTGGCCGCCTTTCCCCGCGACGAAAGAGGAAATATCACTTTTAACGGAGGCATTTTAATTGACTCGGCGGACAACTTCGTCTATGCGGGGGAAGACAAGGTAACGGCGCTGATCGGGGTAAGCGACCTGATCGTGGTGGACGAAAGGGATGCTCTTTTGGTCTGCCGGAAGGGCGACGTCCAGCGGGTCAGGGAAGTGGTGGCCGCCTTAAAAGAAGCCGGGGACGAGCGGGCCGACCGGCACCTGACCGCCTACCGCCCCTGGGGCTCGTACACCATCCTGGAAGAGGGGCTTTTTTACAAGATCAAGAGGATCACCGTCCTGCCCGGGAAAAAGCTCAGCTACCAGCTCCACCACCACCGTAAGCTAAGCACTGGATCGTGGTGCGGGGGACGGCGAAGGTGACGGTGGAAGGGGTGGAAACCTTCGTGCGCAGCGG
>DAISHP010000326.1:0-2984 GCA_036822475.1 Bacillota bacterium | reverse complement strand
AGCGGGCCTTTATAAGGAACGCGCCCCTCCACCCCTTCGGGCACGAGTTTTTCCTGCCCCTCCTGGAAGTAACGGTCCCTGCTCCCTTCCTTCATCGCCCCCAGCGAGCCCATTCCCCGGTAAACTTTATAACTCCGCCCCTGGTAAATTTCGATGTCCCCGGGGCTTTCCTCGGTGCCGGCGAACAGGCTGCCGATCATCACCACGTCCGCCCCCGCGGCGATGGCCTTGGTAATGTCCCCGGAATACTTGATCCCCCCGTCGGCAATAATCGGAATTCCATAGCGGGACGCCTCGGCAGCGCACTCGTAAATGGCTGTAATTTGCGGGACGCCGGCCCCGGCGACCACCCGCGTGGTGCAGATCGAGCCGGGCCCGATGCCCACCTTCACGGCGTCGGCGCCGGCCTCAATTAAATCCCGCGTCCCTTCCGCCGTAGCGACATTGCCCGCAATCACATCAATCTCCGGGTATTTTTTCTTAATCTTTTTCACCATTTCAATGACGGAACGCGAGTGTCCGTGGGCCGTGTCCACCACAATCACGTCGACTTTAGCGCGGACCAGGGCATCCACCCTTTCCATCCCGTCAAAGCCCACCCCCACCGCCGCCGCCACCAAAAGGCGGCCGCGCCCGTCTTTGGCCGAATAAGGGTACTGGCGGGCCTTTTCAATGTCTTTGATGGTGATCAACCCGCGTAAATTAAAATCTTTGTCAACGATGGGCAGCTTTTCCACTTTATAGCGCTGCAGAATTTCCTTGGCCTGTTCCAGAGTGGTGCCCACCGGTGCCGTGATCAGGTTTTCTTTGGTCATCACCTTGCCGACCGGCTTGCTGAAATCTTTTTCAAAACGCAGGTCCCGGTTGGTCAGAATCCCCACCAGCCGGCCGTTTTCGGTGATCGGCACCCCCGAAATACGGTAGCGCTCCATCAGGAGCAGGGCTTCGCTGACGGGGCTTTCCGGAGAGAGGTAAATGGGGTCGGAAATCACTCCGTGTTCGGAGCGCTTTACTTTATCCACTTCCAGCGCCTGCCGCTCGACGGACATGTTGCGGTGAATGACCCCGATGCCTCCTTCCCTGGCCAGGGCGATAGCCAGCCTGGCTTCGGTCACCGTGTCCATCGCGGCGCTCATCAGCGGGATGTTTAACCTTATCTTCCGGGTAAGGCTGGTGGAAACGTTTACGTCCTTGGGCAAAACCTCGGAAGCCGCCGGGACGAGTAAAACGTCGTCAAAGGTGAGGCCGATTTTGGCGAACCTTTCCGGGTACAAACAAGGACACTCCTTTTTTCTTAATTTTATCTGTTTATTATAACACAAAGGGCAGCCGGCCGGAAACCGGGAGAAAAAATTAAATTTAACCACAGAAAATATAAAGTTCGGGAATCAGCAGCAAGTTTTCAGCCCCAGGACTAAGATACCCCGCTATTCCTACAGGGAAGACAGAAAAAAGATCGGGTTAAATTTTAATCTGGAGAATTAGGAATACAGGCACCGGGTCGGGTAAATATTATAAAAAGATCATGATGACTTGCGTCATCTCCATAAAAATTGAAAATATGTAAAAGTATTTACCCTAATTCCTAACCCCTATTTTCAAGGGAGTTGCCCATGAGAACGTTCGTTCTCTCCATAAATAATAAAAATGAGGCCTAAAGCAGGTACATTTTCCTTTGTGCCTGTTGCCTCTGTGCCTCTATTTTCTAAGGAGGGGGGAATAAAATGCAGTTAACGCCTGGTGAACGTTCCGCTCTGGCCTACTTTCCCACCACCGCCAGCGCCCAGCGGGCGGCTTCGGAACTGAAAAACGCCGGTTTCGAAACCGTTTCCGTAGACCGGATTTCGCGTTTCGGGGTGGAAAACGACGCGGAAATAAATTACGCTGTGGCGGGCCGGGCGACCAACCTGAGCGGACTGACCCTTTATTCTTCGGGAACAGACGTGGGGGATAGGCGTGTTCTGCTGGCTGCCGACCCTTCGGCCAGCGGCTACGGGGATACCAATTACGGAATGGCTGGGGGACGGGCCTTTCTGGTCACCGTCGTCGCCAGTGAGAAAGATCTTGAGCGGGCCGTGGAAATTTTGAAAAGGCACGGGGGACAGGTGTGAACCTCCCCCGGGACAAGCCCGGGGGCTTCGTCTTAAGTGCCAGGCACTTAACTTATTAACTTTCATTTTTCATTTATGGAGAGGACGGCAGTCTTCATAGGCAACTCCCTCGAAAATTGCAGGCACAAAGGCACAAAAAATGCCTGCCTGAGTCCCATTATCGCAATTTTCTATAAGTTAAGTGCCAGGCACTTAACTTGTTAGTGTTCCGTTTCTGACGGTTGACGTCCGGCGGCCGACGACCGAAGAAGGCAGGGGTCGCCGGTTAATTCCGTGTATTTTTCCAGGTAATCCAGCACGGCCAGAACAAAAGCGGCGTGGGACCAGGTCAGCGGAGCAACGGACAGCGGCTCCCCGGTTTCGGGGTGCAGCTGTTCAGCCATTACGCCCGTCTCCAGCGTGTAAACCGCCGCCCAGTGCAAAAGCGCTTTCGCCGGAACGAGCCCGGCCGGGTCGCGCGCCCGGGCGATATACCACTGGGCCAGCCAGAGCGTGCAAATAAACCAGGGGTTTCCCGGAATTTTCCGGATCTCCCGCGACTGCTGAAAATAATAATCATCAGGGTAGCGGGCCACTCCGCCAACGCTGGTTTTAACCCAAAGCCCCTCTTCAATTGCCTTCACCGTATTAATTAAGCGGTCGTCCTCAAGCGGCCAGGCACCAAACAAAAATAAGCCCAAAAGACTGCTTTCCAGAGTGGTTTCTTTCCGGAAGCCGCCTTCCCCGTCCTCCACCAGCCCCCGGATAAACCTGCCCAAAACGGGATCGTACAGGTGATTGGCGATACCTCTTTGGATTTGCTCAGCCCTCTCCCGGTAAAACTGAGCAAGTTCTTTTTCCGCAAACAATTCCGCCAGGCGGGCGGCGGCTTGC
>DAISHP010000325.1:0-2987 GCA_036822475.1 Bacillota bacterium | reverse complement strand
ACAGAGGCAACAGGCACAAAGGCACAAAGGAAAATGTGCCTGCCTTAGGCCTCATTTTCATTATTTAATGGCGGGAACGAATGTTCTCATGGGGAACTCCGATCCTTATCTGATCGCAAAAAGTATCGTTTTAGATTTTCCGTAATGGGCGCTATGAGTAATTGTAACAATTTCAATTGTCTCTCTTCATCCTTTTCACCTATTATTTTACCACTCCCGGCAGTCCTTTTCCAGCACCACCAGCAGTTTGCGGCGCATATTTTCAGGAATCCTTGTTATGTTACGATCAATTTAACTGCAGCCCCACCCATGCGCCTCACCCATGCCACTTGCCGCTGCAGCTCACCGCCCCAACCTTCCCCAAAAAGCCCGCCGAAGCCCCCGCCAAAAAGGACGCGCCCCCCGAACCGCCCCTGCGGGAATGGGCCGGCCGGCGACCACCCTTTGCGGGTTATCCACCCCCAGGCGGAAGGCCTCCGCGCGCCCCAGCCGGCGCTCCACTTCCCGCAGGGCCAGGGAGAGCACGGGAGGGCGCCCGGCAGAGGAATGGGCGTCGGAAGCCAGCAGATGGACCAGGCCGTGCTCCAAAAAAGAAAAGGCCGCCTTAGCTATTTCTCGCCCGAACATCCCGGTAAGGCTGCCCGCGGTAAGCTGAGCCGGCACCCCCCGGGAAACCAGGTCCTGCAGCAGATCCGGCCGGCGGCAAAAAGCTGCGTTCCTCTCCGGGTGGGCGACGATGGGGGTAATCCCCTGGAGCTGCAGTTCGTAGAGCGCCCGCTCCGCATAGGGCGGCACAAGAGCGGAGGGCAATTCCACCAGCAAATAGCGGCCCCCGTCGTTTAAGGTGAGCAGTTCTCCCCGGGCCAGGCGTTCCGGCAGGTCAGGCTCCAGGCGGTACTCGGCGCCCGGCAGGATCCGCAAAGGAACCCCGTACCTGCAGAGCTCGTTGTTTAACTGCTCTACGGCAAAAAGAATTTCCCCTTTTTCCGCCCGGTACCGGCCCTCAATAACGTGCGGGGTGGCCACCAGGGCGGCAATCCCGTCTTCTGCCGCCAGCCTGGCCATGGATAAGGCCTCGCCTAAATCCGGTGCACCGTCGTCAAATCCGGGCAAAATGTGCGCGTGCAGGTCAATCATAAAGCTTTCTCCCGCCTTACTCATATTTCCAGCTCCAAAACCGTACGTCCCGGAATAACGTACATGCCAACAAGTTGAACCTCTTCCGACTTTAGTCGGTCAGGAGAGGTTCAACCGGAGACAGGTCTCAGCCGCTTTTTCACCCACATAGCCAGCCGGGATAAGAAAGCCAAAAGCACAAACCCCGCCAGGTCCACCAGCACGTCCACCGCCCGGCCGGTGCGGCCGGGCACAAAGGTCTGGCGCCACTCGTCCAGGGTGGCCACCAGAACCACGATTACCCCGGCCAGCATCCAGCGCCGCCGGCCGCCAAAACCGGTACCGCCCAGGGCGCCGGCCAGGGCCATACCCAGCGCGCCGTAAAGAAGCACATGCGCCCCTTTACGCAGCCAGAACTGGACGAAATCCGCCGGAGCGCGGCGGTTGTCCACCGGCTGGCCGCCGTAGGAAAACCGCACCGGCGGCAACTCCCGCACCTTTTCCACCACGCCCGTGTGCTGCCGGATTTCCGGCCGCAGGTCCTGCTCCGCAAAGGGCTGGCCGGAAAAATAGGCAATGGCCAGCAGGCAGGCCCCAACCAGCAGCAACCGCCACCATTGTTCATAAACTCTGGAAACCACCTGCAACACCTGACCCGCCATCCTGTATTTTCCGATCTGCGATGATGAGTATAAAAGTACATATGGAGCCCATACAGCCCTTTTACGACGTACCCTACAAAAGCTTTCCTATCTGGACCGGTACAAAGGTCTCGCGCGGATAAAGCTCATCCCGCGCAAAAAGGCCTGCCGGAGGAGATCTTTTATGTACAAATACTCATCCAGCCGGAGCATCTCGCAGACCCCGGCGAGCACCAGCAGCCCGGCCAGGGCATCCATAACCAGCCGCAGGGCCAAGAATAGCACGCCGCTCACCAGGAGACCGGCCAGGCGCCCATCTATGAACGCCGCCGCACCTCCTGCCAGAAGAGAAGCTACGGCCGCGCCGGCCGTAAAGAAAAGGGCATTTTTCACACCGAAGCCGGGAACTTTGCGCGCCAACAGATAAAACAACACCACCACGTTAAAAGTGGCCGCCAGGGAATTGGCCAGGGCCAGCCCGCCGTGGGCCAGGGGCCGGATGAGCAGCAGGCTGAAGACAAGGTTCAACCCCACCGTACATACTCCCACCTTCAGCGGCGTCACCGTATCCTGCAGCGCGTAGAAACCCCGCGTGAGCACCGGCCCCAGGCACTGCCCCGCCAGGCCGAAGGAGAAGCACAAGAGGGCGAAAACGGTCATAGCCGCATCTCTTTCGTCAAAAGCTCCCCGGGCAAAAAGCAGCCGCACCACCGGCTCCCGCAAAACGGCCAGGCCCACTCCGGCCGGCAGGGCAACGAGCAGCACTGCTTTCACCGCCCGCAACAGGGTATGGACAAAACCGGCATCGTCCCCGGAAGCAGCCTTATTCGACAGGGCGGGGAAAATGGCCGTGCCCAGGGCCATTACGAGCACCCCCTGGGGCAGCAAAATGAGTTTGGAGGCATAGTTGAGCGCCGAAATGCTGCCCTCGGGCAGGCCCGAGGCCAGAACGCGGTCGATGATGAGGTAAACCTGACCAACCCCCGTACCAATCATCACCGGGAACATCAGGCCAAAGGCCTGCTTTAAGCCCGGGTGATGGAGCCCCAGCGCGGGGCGAAAGGGAAAACCCGCCTGCCGCAGGTAGGGCAACTGCAGTACCATGGCGGCAAGATTACCCAGCAGGGTCCCCACGGCCACGGCCACAATGCCAAACCTCAGGCCGGCCAGAATGGAAGCAATGATAAACACGTTGGTGACCACCGGACCCAGGGCCGGGCGCCCGAAAAT
>DAISHP010000324.1:0-2988 GCA_036822475.1 Bacillota bacterium | reverse complement strand
CCCCGAACACCTCGTACCCCCTGGCAAGCAAAAACCTCACCAGGTAAGGCCCCACAAACCCACCGGCGCCGGTTACCAGGGCCCTCACTTCCCACCAACTCTTTCCAGGTCGGCCTCCACCATTATCCCGACCAGCTCCTGAAACGTAACCTTCGGGCGCCAGCCGAGCTTTTCTTTTGCCTTGGACGCATCCCCCACCAGAAGGTCAACTTCTGTCGGGCGGTAAAACGCCGGATCTGTTTTGACATATTCTCGCCAGTCAAGGTTTACGGCGGCAAAGGCAGCTTCGGCAAACTCCCGCACGCTGTGCGTTTCCCCGGTGGCGATGACGTAATCACCGGGCTCATCCTGCTGCAGCATGAGCCACATGGCTTCCACGTATTCCGGCGCGTATCCCCAGTCACGCCTGGCTTCCAGGTTGCCCAGGCGCAATTCCCGCTCCAGCCCGGCCTTGATCCGGGCCACCGCATGGGTTATCTTCCTGGTCACGAACTCCAGCCCGCGCAGAGGGGATTCATGGTTGAAAAGAATCCCCGAACAGGCAAAAATACCGTAAGCCTCCCGGTAGTTGACGGTCATCCAGTGGGCGTAAAGTTTGGCCGCCGCATAGGGGCTGCGCGGGTAAAAGGGGGTCTTTTCGTTCTGGGGTACGGCCTGGACTTTCCCAAACATTTCACTGGAAGAAGCCTGGTAAAACCTGATCTTTGGATTGACCAGCCTAATTCCCTCCAGCATCCGCACGGCCCCCAGACCCGTAATATCTCCAGTCACCACCGGCTGCTCGAAAGAAACCGCCACAAAACTCTGCGCCGCCAGGTTATAGACCTCGTCCGGCTTCACCCTGTCCAGCACCCTTACGATGCCGGACAGGTCCAGCAGATCCAGCGGCACCAGCTCCACCCGCTCCCGGATACCCAGGTAATCCAGCCGTTCCAGGTTCAGGACGCTCGAACGCCGGAAGGCCCCGTATACCTGATAACCTTTGGACAGCAAAAGGCGGGCGAGATAAGCCCCGTCCTGGCCGGTAATTCCGGTAATCAAGGCAGTTTTGGGCAAATTGAACACCTCTTTTTAACTTTTCGCAGGATTTTTAGAAGCGCAAATGGAATCGAATAAATCGCTGTATAAAGAAATGATTTTTTCCCAGCGATAATTTTCGGCAACGTACCGGGAGCCGAGCCGTCCGGTTTGTTCCCGCCAGGCAGGATCGGAAAGCAACCGGTGAAGAGCGTTCGCAAAAGAAGAATAATCCGTATAGCACAAGCCCCCGCCGCTCCGGCGACAGTGCCCGGCCAGCACCGCACTTTCCCCATTAACCAAGACAGGCGTCCCCAGGGCCATCGCCTCCAACGTAACCAGCGAGAGGCTTTCGTAACGGGAAGGCTGGACCACCGCCAGAGCATTTTTGATTAAGGCAAACTTCGTCTCTTCATCAACAAACCCCAGGTAAAAAATCCCCTTCTCTTCCGGCAGGCCCTCCTCGCAATGGCCGGCCAACAGCAAATTGCAGGTGATTCCTGGATACGCCGAGCGAAAATGTAAAAAATAATTAAATAACTGGTCCGTATTCTTGCCCGGGTCCACCCGCCCTAAATACAGAAGGTAAGGAGCCCGTTCCGCAAGAGGAGGGAGTTCATCTTTTACCTGCACCGGAACATCTACTCCCGCCCCGGCGACGATCCATTTTCTGCCCCTTAAGGGAAAGTTGCGCTCCACCAGCTCCTTTTCTTCCTCGCTCAAAAAAACAAACGCCCGGGGCAACCGAAAAACCCGCCGGAAGATCTTCAAAAAGAGCGGGGGCCCGGCATGGGCCATGGGAACAAGCACGGCTTTGTTTCCGACCGGCGGAAGGCCGAAATAAGTGGTGCAGTAAAGATAAGTAAAGAATACAAATAGATCATAGCTCTCCCGGCGGGCTTCAATATATTGAAACAAACTCCCCGCGTAAGGGCCTTGCGCTTTCATCCAGATTTCTTCCAGCCGGACGGGCAGCGGGAGGGAACGGTAGACCAGCCTGTTTAAATGGACAAAATACCAGCGCCGGGGATAATCGACCGGAAAACGCAAAATCCGCACGCCGTTGGAAATGCTTTCCCCCGCCGGGTAATAATTCTGCCAGGTGTGGTAATCACGCGCGCAGGTAGTTAAGACATCGATCTGATCCCTGCCGGCCAACCTTTCCGCAACCTGGCGGCACAAGCTTTCCGACCCGCCGACCACGTCTTTTCCATAGCGCTGGACTACAAAGGCAATTCGACGCAAAGTCCAAATTTTCCTCCTTTTGCCTTCAGAAGACGCCTTCAATTAATGTATTTAACCGCTCGCCAATTGCTTCCCAGGAATATCTCGCCTCAACCAGCGAACGCCCCTGGCGAGCCAGAAAAGACCGCTTTTCCCGGCTGTTCAAGAGCTCAACAACCTTGCTGGCAAAATCAGCCGGTTCATCGGCAACCTCCAGGTGCTTTCCCGGCTCTACTTCCAACCCCGCGCAGCCGATGCTCGTTGAAACCACAGGCTTGCCGCAGGCCAGGGCCTCCAAAATCTTCAGGCGCGTTCCCGCCCCGGCCCGTACCGGACAGATCACGACTGCCGAGCGGGCAAGGAAAGTTCTCAAATCCGGCACATAACCAGGCAACTCAATCGACCTGTCGCGAGAAAGTGCCCTTACTTCCGGCGGGGGTTCTTTACCGGCGATCAAAAGCCTTGCTTCGGGCACAACCCTTTTTACTTCCGGGAAAATCGCGCGGCAGAAATAAACAATCCCGTCCGCATTGGGAGGGTAACGCAAGTGCCCGTAAAAAATCAAAACAGGCTCAACCACATCGGGCAAAGGCCTGAAATATTCAGTATCCACACCGTTGGGGAGCACCTGAACGGGAGTTTTTATCTTTGCGCGTAAAAACTCCGCGTCAAAAGGCGAAGCCAAAAGGACCAAATCGGCCAGGCGCGCATATCTCGGTTCCCAGAAGGCCAATTTATACTGCTCGA
>DAISHP010000323.1:0-2991 GCA_036822475.1 Bacillota bacterium | reverse complement strand
TGCTCTTTAAGCTGCTGGTTGAAATTTTCCGGGGCCGGCGGCAATTTTGAATCAAGCGAGGGATTTGCTGTGGGAACAACTGCGCAGAAAATCAGCGAACTGGAAAAGGCCATGATGGAGCTCGTTTACCAGTCCAGGATTTCGGAAATTAAAATAAAGCAGTTAAGCGAAGAGATGAAAGAGTTTAAGGATGAGATGAAGGTATTCAAGGATGAGATGAAAATATTCAAGGATGAGATGAAGGTATTCAAAGATGAGATGAAGGTATTCAAAGATGAGATGAGCGATTTCAAGAACGAAATGAAGGATTTCAAAAACGAGATGAAGGACTTTAAAGATGAGATGAAGGAGTTCAAGCGAACGATGGATAAAAAATGGGGGGAACTGGCCAGAAAAATGGGTACGCTCATTGAGGATATTTTTATCCCTTCCCTTGATCTGGCCATTGAAAAGTACTTTGACGTTGCCGTGGAAGATCTGATGCCGCGCCGCAAAATCAGAAAAAAGGACGAAACCCTCGAAGTGGATATCCTTGCCTATGCTGACGGAAAGGCTTTTGTGGTCGAGGTAAAAGCCTCCCCCAACAGGCTGGAATACGTTCACGACTTCCTGGAAAAGTTGCAAAAGCTGCCCGAGTTTATTCCGGAAATTAAAAATTACCAGGTTATACCTGTTTACGCTGCGCTGGACATGGAAAAAGGAACGATCAACCTGCTCACGAAAAACAATATTTACGCCATGATCGTCCGGGGGGACATCCTGGAAATAGTTAACTTTGAAGACGTGCGGGCAGTCTGAAGCGTCCCCAAAATAGATTTTCAGGCGGTAAATTGAACGGCAGGCCGGTCCGGCGCCCGGCCCTCACATTAGACCCTCATGCTGCTAACGCAGCACCAGCAAAAGGATGAAAATTAACGATTTCTGGGTAGTTTTTCTTGCGGCTAAAGTTATCTTCGCTGAGTGCCGGGCATCTCCCGCGCTTTAGTCCAGTTCGTAAGGCCAGCCCAGCAGGCCGCCTTCCAGGAAGCGGACGTTCTTCCAGCCGGCGCCTTCCAGGATGCGCTGGGCTTCGTAGCTCCGGCTCCCGATGGCGCACAACACGACAATCTCCTTGTCCCTGGGAATTTCGCCGATCCTCTCCCGCAATTCTCCGATGGGGATCAGGAGGGTACGTTCGTCCTCAATGTGCTGGGCCCGGTGTTGCGGCTGAGTCCGGACGTCCAGCAAAACAAAATCGTCCCCGCCGGCCAGTTTGGCCTGCAGTTCGGCAGCGCTGATTCCTTTGGCGATCCCCTGCATTTTATTGCGCACCGTGTTTACGCCGTGCTGCAGGGGGTCGATGGGAGTGTTAAAAGGCGGCGCATACCCTAAGTCCAGGTTGGCCAGGTCCTCAACATTTGCCCCGGAAGTGATGGCGCAGGCCAGCACGTCGATGCGTTTTACCGCGTCTCCCTCGCCGAGGGCCTGGGCGCCCAGGATTCGCCCGGTCCCTGCCTCCGTGATCAGCTTGAGCAGGATCCGCCCCTTTTCCGGATAGTAATGCGTCCGGTCAAAGGATCCGATGGTGGTGACGGAAACGGCAAAGCCCGCGGCCCGGGCCTGTTCTTCGCCCAGGCCGGTCCGCCCGGCGTTTTGGTTCATCAGTTTGACGATCACGGTTCCGAGGACTCCGGGAAACTTGCTTTTTCCACCTACCACGTTGTCGCCGGCCACCCTGCCCTGCCGGGCGGCGGTGGAAGCCAGGGGGATATAAACCTTCCGCCGGGATACCAGGTGCAGGTTTTCCACGCAGTCCCCCAGCGCGTAAATATCGGGATCGCTGGTTTGCAGGTACTCATTGACGGAGATGGCTCCGGTCTCGCCAATGGCCAGTCCGGCGGCCCTCGCCAGCGCAACGTTGGGGCGCACGCCCACCGCCACGATCACCAGATCGGCCGCCAGCACGCCGCCGTCCGTGACGACCTGCTTCACCCGGCCCGCTTCATCGCCTTCCAGCCGCTGCACCTTTTCCCCCAGGCGAAACTCCACGCCCCGCTCCTCCAGCCTGGCTTTCAGCACCGCGGCCAGGTCGGCGTCCAGCATGCCGGGCAAAATCTGCTTCTGCAGTTCGACTACCGTGACGAAGATATTTCGCCTGACCAGGGCGTCGACGGCTTCCATGCCGATCATCCCGGCGCCGATGACCACCGCATCGCTGACCTGATCAATTTCCTCCATAATTTTTTGGACGTCTTCCGGGTGGTTTAAGCGGTGGACGCCTTTTAAATTGATTCCCGCAAAAGGCGGCTCCACGGGAACCGACCCGGTGGCCAGCACCAGTTTGTCGTAGGGAAGCACGGACTCCTTCCCGGTATTGAGATCAACGACCGTTACCTCTTTTTTCCGGCGATCGACAGCCGTTGCCTCCGTCCGGGTGAGCACCCGGATATCCCGTTCCGATAAAAAAAACTGCTCGTCCCTTTTCACTCCGTAAGGGGTGGTAAACAGTTCGTTGTAGTCCTTGATCTGTCCGGACAGGTAAAAAGGCATCCCGCACCCGGCGTAAGAAATCAGTTGGCCGCGCTCGATGATCGTAATTTCGGCCCGCGGGGAAAGCCGGCGGGCCCGGGCGGCGACTTTCGGACCGGCGGCGACGCCCCCGATAATGACGATTTTTTCGCTCATTTTTTAATCAATCCTCCCTCGAAAATAGAGGCACAGAGGCAACAGGCACAAAGGCACAAAGGGGAAATGCCTGTCTGAGCGCCTCATTTTCATTATTAATGGCGGGTACGAACGTTCCCCTGGGGAACTCCTTAGAAAGATTAAGCGCCAAGACACAAAGTACGCAAAAAATAAAAAGGATGGGAATGAAACGTGGCGGATTCAATTTTACTTGCCAAACACTTTTATATTTTAGATCCCTTTCTGCCGGCAAGTCAAGAGCAGGCAGATAGAGGATAGCGTCAACCTACTGTAGGATTTTTAAAAACCTCAACCGCCAGGTAAAAG
>DAISHP010000322.1:0-3000 GCA_036822475.1 Bacillota bacterium | reverse complement strand
TGCGCCGGGTAATACCTCTTATTGCCTACGAGGACCTGGGAACAACCGTGCCAAGCGACGGACGGGTGGCCCGTACCCGGGACGGGATAGCTTTTGCCTGCTTGTATGAGGGCAGGATGTTTGAAAACGAGAGCCTGGTAAAGCTGGTGACGGAGCTGGAGCAAAAGAGAGACGCGGCTTTGGAGCAGCATGGCCATTTCACGGACGCCCACAGGGCGGCGGTGTCCGACCGGGCGGTTTGCGCCAGGTTTGATTATGCGGCGGATTACCGGTACGGGCTGGGGAAAAAGAGAAATGAATCTGAAAAGCATTTATTGGAAATGGAAAGCAAGATCTCCGCTCTGGAAGAAGAGAAGAGGAGACTTGAAAAAAGGGAAAGGGAACTGGAACAACAGATCAAGAAATTGCAGGGTGATCTGCAAAAAGCCGGGGAAGCCGTGGAGCTTTTTGCCCTCTTTATCGAAAAGGAGAAGGATTATCAGGACTGTCGGGGGAGACTGTCTGACGTCTTGAAGAGTATTGCGGATTTGGAAACCCGGAAGGCCAAGCTGACAAACAGCCGGGAAAGCTTGCAGGGAGATATCGGCGGGATCGAGCGGCAGGTTTGGCAGAGAGAAAAAGAGCAGCAGGAAGCCCAGGCGCAGTACAGCATCTATAAAGATGCTCCGGAAGCGGAAACGCTAGAAGGATGTATCGCAGAACTGGAGGAAAGGCTGAAGGCTTTAAAAGAGGAATACAGCGGGGAAATCGGGCTGCTGGAAAAACGCAAAAAGGAGTTGGCGCCGGATTGTGTTAGAAAGCAGAAGGAGCTTGACAAACTTGGCTTGAAGGAAGAAGAGTATACCGGCGTGGTTTATGATGAACCGGCCGCAGAGAGGATTGCTGAGGAAATTATCTCTCTGGAAAGACTGCTGAAGAAACGGCGGCAGGAGGAAAAGGATGCGGCCAAGGAAGAGGGGGCGGCAGACAGTGCCTTTAAAAATGCCCTTCATGAAGTAAAAAGGCTTGGCGCCGGGGATCCTCTTCCCCCGGAAGAAATCAGGGGTGATTTTGGGGAACGGCGCAAGAGGGCGCGCCGGCGTGTTAATGAGCTGGAGGCAAATAATAAAAAGATTTCCGAACAAATCCGCGGATATGACAAAATACGGGAAAAAATTGAGCAACTGATAGATCCGGGCGCAACTGAGCCGGAAAAAGGTTTTATCCCCGGGCAGGATGTTACTGCCCAGGCTGCCGGACTGGGGCAGGCCTTTGGCAAAATCAAAAGTGAAAACAGCGCGGCTGCAGACAGGCTCAGAAACAAATATGCCGGGCTTAAGGCGGATTACCGTGATAAAAATTCCAACATCGATAATATTTTTAAAGGACTTGATCACCTCTGGGATAAGGCCGGAATGGAATTTGACGAGTTTTATTATCTCTATGAGCGTATGAGCCTGCATGCGGACAAACTTAACGAGTTGATTGCGCTGTACGAGGTCCAGCTTGCCAATCTGGAGCGGAACAAAAAGGATATGGTGCAGCAGAGTTTTCTGCATGGCAGGAGGTTTTATGAGGAAATCCAGTGGATCTCCGACAATTCCAGGATACGCCTCCAGGGTAGAACCAGGCCGGTGCAGATGCTGAAAATAGATCTGCAGCTGGATAACCAGGATGCGGCCATGCAAAGGATGAAAGATTACATCGAAGAATGTATCTTGAAGGTAAGAGAAAAAACCAGACAGGAAAAAAGAGAGGATGAAGTGGGAAAAACTGTCGCCAGGCTGATGTCCAGCCGCGAACTGCTTAATGTGTTTCTGGGCAATCCTTATATTCCGGTCAGCGTGTTCAAGATTGACTTGAATATGCAGAACAGCCGCTTGAAGCTCTGGGAGGATGCCGTGCGCGAGAATTCCGGCGGTGAGAAGTTCGTTGTCTTCTTTTCCGTGCTTTCCGCCCTTATGACATATACCAGGGCCCGGGCCATGGAGGCGGCGGGAGCGGATGCCGATACCGATACCCGGGTACTGGTGATGGACAACCCCTTTGGGCCGATATCTTCGGAGCACCTTTTAAACCCGCTGTTTGAGATTGCCAGAAAACACCGTACCCAGCTCATATGCTTGTCGGACCTCAAGCAGAACTCCATCATGAACTGCTTTAACCTGATCTATATGCTCAAGGTAAGAACCAGCGCCATTGGCAGCAACGAATATTTAAAGTTTGAGGAAATTATCCGGGACGTTAACGTTGTCCAAAATGATGAAAGACTTGAAAAAGCCGTATTCAGGGCTTCGGATGTTAAACAGATATCTCTGTTTGACGGAATGTAAGCAAAACCCAAAATATGTACTATGCGGCTTTCAAAAATTATTGATCCTACTGTACCCTGTCGTCAACTGAGTTCCCTATGTAATTATCAGATCTTTGAGGAGGTTTTCCTGCTCTTCGAGGTTTTGCCGCTCCTTGGCCAGTTCAAGGCAGTTGCGGAGCATGATTTTGGCCTCTTCCCCGGTTACCTGCCGCAGTTTGCGCTGTTCCTTGATCTGGTTGATTTGCCCCCGCAGTTCCTGCCATTTTTCCCCCATCCGGGCCTGGTCCATAGTCTGCTCCCGGATTTGTTTTAAAGTTCCCAGGGCATTTTCCATGACACGGTTTGCCTGCCGGCCGTTAACCTTATCCGGGGCGCTTTGCCTGGTTTCCAGCCGTTCAGTGGTCTGCGTTTGGTCTTGGGAAGGATTGTGCTTACCGGAAGCCGGGCTTGCGTTGGAGCGAGAATCAGACGAGCCGGGGCCTGAACCGGGCGAGTTGGAGACCGAACCTCCCGATGTTTTGGAGCCTGAACCCGACCCGGAGCCTGATCCGTGACCGCCTTTTGCTGCAACCAGGACATTGCCCGAAGGCATTTCTACGGCACCCGCCTGGCTGAATGTTGCGGGCAAGATACACAGCGACCCAATCATAGCCGGATGCCAAACTCTTCGGCCCGGCGGACTTTATGCAGGGTCTCCGCGCCGGCCA
>DAISHP010000321.1:0-3003 GCA_036822475.1 Bacillota bacterium | reverse complement strand
GCCGGACCTGCTGGTCATTACCGATGTATGCCTTTGCGAATACACCAGCCATGGGCACTGCGGCGTCGTGAAAGACGGCCGGGTGTTAAACGACCCCACCCTGGAACTGCTGGCCCGCACCGCCCTTTCCCACGTCCGGGCGGGGGCGGATCTGGTCGCCCCTTCCGACATGATGGACGGCCGGGTGAAGGCCATCCGGGAAGCGCTGGATAAAGCGGGGTACGCGGAGACTCCCATCATGGCGTACTCGGCCAAGTACGCTTCCGCCTTTTACGGTCCGTTCCGGGAGGCGGCCGGTTCAGCTCCGCAGTTCGGCGACCGGAAAACCTACCAGATGGACTTTCCCAACGCCCGGGAGGCGCTCCGGGAAGCAGAACTCGACCTTGAAGAAGGGGCCGATATCGTGATGGTTAAACCGGCCCTGGCCTACCTGGACGTCCTCCGCCGGGTCCGGGAACGGTTCGGTTGTCCGGTAGCCGCCTATAACGTCAGCGGGGAATACGCCATGGTCAAGGCGGCGGTCCAAAAGGAGTGGCTCGACGAGCGCGCCGTTGTGATGGAGATCCTGACCGCCATCAAGCGCGCCGGCGCCGACCTCATCCTGACCTATCACGCCAAAGACGCCGCCCGCTGGCTGGCAGAAGAAATGTAATCTAACGCGAGCGGCGGGGTAAGGTAATGCCCGCCGCGGGAGGAAGGATAAGGTGATCATTTCCTGGAACACCACCAACGAATGTAACCTGCGTTGCCGGCACTGCTACCGAGACGCCAAAGAAAAGGCCCGGGAGGAATTAACCACCGCCGAAGGGCTGGCCCTGATTGACGAAATTGCCCGGGCGGGGTTTAAAATAATGATTTTTAGCGGGGGAGAGCCCCTTTTACGCCCGGATATCGTCACCCTGGTCGAACATGCCGCCCGCCGGGGCCTGCGGCCCGTCTTCGGCACCAACGGTACCCTGCTGACCCCGGAGCTGGCCCGCCGGTTAAAAGAAGCCGGCGCCCAGGCGATGGGCATCAGCCTGGACAGCGTCGATCCCCGGCGGCACGACGAATGGCGCGGTTCCCCCGGCGCCTGGCAGGCAGCGGTGGAAGGGATGCGGGTTTGCCGCGAGGCAGGGCTTCCTTTCCAGGTGAACACCACGGTGGTTGATTGGAACAGCCGCGAGGTGGAGGCTTTGACCGACTTTGCCGGGGAAAAAGGAGCTCGGGCCCACCATATTTTCTTTCTGGTGCCCACCGGGCGGGCGGTCAAGATTGAAGAAGAATCTTTGCGTGCGGAGCAGTACGAAGACATACTGCGGCGCATCCTCCGGAAACAGCAGCAGGTCGACATCGAACTAAAGCCGACCTGCGCCCCCCAGTTTATGCGCATCGCCCGGCAGATGGGCCTGGCCACCCGGTTCAGCCGCGGCTGCCTGGCGGGCATTGCTTACTGCATCATCGACCCGCGGGGGAATGTCCAGCCGTGCGCTTACCTGAACATCCCGCTGGGAAACGTCCGGGAGGTTTCTTTCGGCGAATTGTGGCGGGAGCACCCGGTGTTGAAGCGGCTCCGTTCGGGTGCCTACGGGGGCGCCTGCGGTGTCTGCGCATATCGAAAAATTTGCGGCGGCTGCCGGGCCCGCGCTTACTATTACACCGGCGATTACATGGCCGAAGAGCCGTTGTGCAGCTACCGGGACGGGGTTCGCGAAGCAGAAGGACGGGCTTTTTCGAATGCTGGATGATCTGGACAAACGCCTGCTGAATCTGGTGCAAACCCGTTTGCCGGTGGCGCCCGAGCCTTACCGCGAGCTGGCGCGGGAGCTGGGAATTGCCGAGGAAGAGGTGATCGCCCGCCTGCGGCACCTGATCGAAAAAAAGGTAATCCGGCGGCTGGGCGCCATCTTTGATTCCCGGAAGGTGGGCTACAAAGGCACTCTTTGTGCTTTTAAAGTACCCCCGGAGCGGATTGCCGAGGTTGCCGCCGAGGTGAACAGGCACCCCGGGGTAACCCATAATTACTTGCGGGATCACGAATACAACATGTGGTTTACCGTCCTGGCCGGTTCGGAGGCCGGACTGAACAAAATTGTGGAGGAAATCAAAGAGCGCACGGGCATAAACGAATATCTCCTCCTTCCGGCGGTAAATATTTTTAAAATCCGGGTAAATTTTGACCTTGCTTAAGGGGTTATATGTTGAATAAACTTGATCAAGCGCTGGTCCGGGAACTCCAAAAAGGCCTTCCTCTGGTCAGCCGGCCTTTTCTGGCGATTGCCCAAAAGCTGCACTTAAGCGAACCGGAAGTGCTGGCCAAAGTCCAGGAATTTATTGATCGTG
Source organism: Bacillota bacterium (assembly GCA_036822475.1). Classification (GTDB taxonomy): domain Bacteria; phylum Bacillota; class Desulfotomaculia; order Desulfotomaculales; family Nap2-2B; genus JAIMBK01. The sequence goes on along the minus strand of DAISHP010000321.1, from coordinate 681 downwards.
GGATCATCCGCCGGTTCGGTGCCGCCGTGCGCCATCAGGACCTGGGGTACGTGGCCAACGCCATGGTGGTCTGGCAGGTGCCGGACGAACGCGTCCGGGAAGCCGGCCGGATCATGGCTTCTTTTCCCGAAGTAAGCCATTGTTACGAACGAATCCGGGCGCCCGGGTGGCCCTATAATTTATATACTGTCATCCACGGCCAGACGGAGGAGCAGTGCCGGGAAACGGCTGCCCGGCTCGCCGCGGCCGCCGGCCTGACCGACTACCTGGTGCTTTTCAGTACCGCCGAATTAAAGAAAAGCAGCATGAAGTATTTCCTGGAGGAAACCTGAGATAAAAGGTAAGGCACAGAGGCACTAAGGCACAGAGGCACAAAGAGAAATATATAAACAACCCGGAATATTAACTTTGTGCCTTTGTGGCTGGAAGCTTTACGTCTCATATCTGAGGATTTATCCATGAGAACGTTCATTCTCTCCGTTAATCATGGATTTTGAAGTGCAAAAGTATATTAATACCTGTGTTCCAGTGACACTCTAATCCTTTGTGCCTCTGTGCCTGTTGCCTTTATGCCTATTATTTCCGAGGGAGTTTCCCATGAGAACGTTCGTTCTCGCCATTAATAATGAAAATAATTATGTATAAAGTATCTATCCCTAATCCCTATCCCCTATCCCCTAA
>DAISHP010000320.1:0-3012 GCA_036822475.1 Bacillota bacterium | reverse complement strand
ACCGCGAACTGCGGCGTGCCCATGAAAACGACCCGCATGAAATTACCCCCGCTCGCTTTCGGCCTTGCGAATTTTCACGGCCCGGTCGATGAACAAAACGCCGTCCAGATGGTCGATTTCGTGCTGCAGGGCGCGGGCGCAAAAGCCGTTGGCCTGCACCTTGATTTCCCGGCCTTCCCGGTCCAGGCCATGCACCACCACGCTGGCCGCCCGTTCCACTTCCCCCAGTACGCCGGGGATGCTCAGGCACCCTTCCAGGTCCGCTTCCTTTCCGGAAGCCTCCAGGATCTCCGGATTGATCAGCTCGATTAAACCTTCCCCCGCGTCCACCACGATGGCCCGCTTCAAGACGCCGATCTGGGGGGCGGCCAGCCCCACTCCCTTATTGCTGTACATCGTATCGCGCAGGTCGTCCAGCAATTTATGGACGCTCTCGTTGATCTTCGTGATTGGCTTTGCCTTTTCCCTGAGGACGTCGTCTTCTCCGTAAAGGACAATGCGATAAACGGCCAACTGGACCAACCCTCTCAAAACAGGAATTAGGGATTAGGAATTAGGGGGTCTAGAAGGATGATTCCAAAACAACGTTGCAATGGGGAAGATTCCATGGTTCCGCTACGCAGGCATTGGCCATTGCAATAGAAATTTGGAATCGATCTGCTTAGATTAAATGCTGCGGCTCTATATCTATAATAACCCGCAGACGCCGGGATGTAAAATGATCGGCCTCCTTCAGCCCCGCCGCGGCGGCTGCGTGCAGCAGGTCCTCCCGGGGGGACTTGAGCACCAGGTGCCAGCGGTAATAATCCTTAATCCGGCTCAAAGGCGCCGGAGCGGGGCCCAGAAAACGGATTTCTTCCTCCCCCCGGCCGGCAAATTCCTTTAGTTTGCTGTATAAAATGTTGATCGCCCCTTCCACTTCGGCGGCGCGCGGGCCCGTGACCAGGAGCCGGGCCAGGCGGCTGAAGGGGGGGTAATCCAGCGCCCGGCGGTATTCGATTTCTTGCCGGTAAAACCCCTCGTAATCGTGGTCGCGGGCGGCGCAAACGGCGTAGTGCTCCGGCTGGTAGGTCTGAATGATCGCTTCCCCGCCCAGGTCGCCGCGGCCGGCCCGGCCTGCCACCTGGGTAAGCAGCTGAAAGGTCCGCTCGGCCGCCCGGAAATCCGGCATGTGCAGGCTGACGTCCGCGTTCACCACCCCCACCAGCGTCACGGAAGGGATGTCCAGCCCCTTGGCGATCATCTGCGTGCCGATCAGGATGTCCGCCCCGCCCTGCCGGAAGGCGCCGAGGATCTCCCGGTGCGAGCCTTTGCGGGCGGCGGTATCGCTGTCCAGGCGCAGGACCCTGGCCCGCGGGAAGAGGCGCTTTACTTCCTGCTCTATTTTTTGGGTGCCCGCGCCGAAGTAGCCGATCTGTTTGCCGCCGCAGTCGGGGCAAACGGCGGGCGCCGGGGCCGTGTGGTGGCAGTAGTGGCAGAGCAGGCGGCCGTTGGCGTGGTAGGTCAGCGACACGTCGCAGTGCGGGCACTTGACCACCAGGCCGCACTCCCGGCAGACGACGATGGTGGAAAACCCGCGCCGGTTGAGAAACAAAATCACCTGCTCGCGGCGGGCCAGCCTCTCCCGGACGGCCAGCAGCAGCGGCCGGCTGAAAAAGCCCCGGTTGCCCCGGCGCAGCTCCGCGCGCAGATCTACCACCTGTACCCGGGGCAGGGGGCGGCTCTCGATGCGCTCGTCCATCCGGAGCAGCCGGTACTCCCCCCGGCCGGCGGCGAAAAAGGACTCCAGCGCAGGGGTGGCGCTGCCCAGGACGACCGCCGCGCCGCGCTCGCGCGCCACGTGCAGGGCCACCGTGCGGGCGTGGTAGCGGGGGTTTTCCTCCTGTTTATAGGAAGGTTCGTGCTCTTCGTCGATGATGATCAAACCGGGATCGGCCAGCGGGGCGAACAGGGCCGAGCGCGCCCCCAGAACGATGCCGGCCTCGCCTTCCGCGATGCGCATCCATTCGCCGTATCTTTCCCCGTCGGACAGGCGGCTGTGCAAAACGGCCACCCGCCGGCCGAAGCGGGACCGGAAAGCGGCAATCATTTGCGGGGTGAGGGCGATTTCGGGAACCAGCACGATTGCCCCGCGCCCCAGGGCCAGCGCCCGGGCGGCGCTCTGGCAGTAGACTTCGGTTTTTCCGCTGCCGGTGACGCCGTACAATAAGAAAGTCCGGTGCTCCCCCGCCTGCAGGGCGGCCTGGATCTCCCGGACGGCCCGGTCCTGCTGGGGAGTCAGCGGCGGGGGCGGCGGATGCGCCTCCCTGCTCTCCTCCAGAAAGGGGCAGCGGTTTTTAATATACTCCCGGACGGTCAAAATGTTTTTCGCAATCAGCGCGTCCACCGCCCCGGGGGAGACGCCGGCAGCTGCGGCCAGCTCCCGGCGGGTCAGGCCGGGCCGGGCCAGGGCGGTCCGCCAGACCTTTTCCTGGGCCGGCGCCCGGGAAAAATCCGGCGGGCCGGGCGCTTGCGCAGCAGGCCAGAGACCCTGCACCCGCCTGGGCGCACCGGCCAGCCGCGGCCCGATCACCGTCTGCAGGGCGCTCACCGTGGGGCACAGGTACTGGGCGGCCAGCCAGCGGGCCAGGGCCAGCTGCCGGTCGTCAAAAACCGGCCCCGGCTCCAAAACGGCGCTGATTTCTTTGACCCGGTCAAGTTCAGGGGGGGCGGAAAAACCAAGCACGTAACCGGTAAGCTTTTGCCGGTGGAAAGGCACCTGCACCCGGCTGCCTGCTGTGACCTGATCTTTTAAGTGCGCAGGGACCAGGTAGTGAAACACCCTGTCCACCTGGCGCGCCGGCAGATCGACCAGAACTTCGGCGTACAATCCCGCTTCCCCCCACTTAATTTTAACTTATCTCTGTTTCTCCTGGCAATTAATTTTTTCTTCCGCCTGCTCTTTTCCCCGCCGGGTGACGATTGTTATCCGGGGAGTCCGGCTTTGCGGGGCCGGGGATCCGGGGGGTGCGG
>DAISHP010000319.1:0-3030 GCA_036822475.1 Bacillota bacterium | reverse complement strand
AGGTGGCGGGTCGCGTGGCGGAAATCTTAGACCTCCCCGTGGTCAACCAGGTCACAAAAATCGAAATTGAAGCCGGCAAAGCGGTCGCCACCCGCGACATCGAAGGCGGAAACGCTGGACAAATGTACTAAGTGTAAATGGCAGATAGAGCAGACTTTTTTCGTGCATTAATGCAATATTGAGAATAGAATGGAGGTTTCAAAATGCGCAAAGTTGCAGTAGCCGGTGTGGGCATGACCAAATTCGGCGTTTCCGCGAAAAGCCAGGTGGAAATGTTTGCCGAGGCGGCCATGGAAGCCATTACAACGTCTAATCTTCAGCCGAAAGACATCCAGGCGCTTTTTGTGGGCAATGTGCTGGGGGATTTTGAAGAGGGGCAGATGAACATCGCCCCCTTCTGCGCGGCGGAGATCGGCCTTCCGCCGTCCGCGCCCGCCACCCGCGTCGAGGGGGCCTGCGCTTCCGCCAGCGTGGCCATCCGGGAAGCCTTTATCTGGGTTGCCTCCGGCTTTTACGACCTCGTGCTGGTCGGCGGCACCGAAAGGGCGATGGCCATGGGGACGCCGCTAGCCACCAGAACCTTCGCCATGGGCACCGACAGCCGCTACGAGGAGTTCGCCGGCCTCACCTTCCCCGGCGCCTTTGCCATGGTGGCCCGTTTGTATTCCGTGAAGTACGGTATTCCCCTGGCGAAGCTTAAGGAAAGAATGGCCCTGGTGGCCGTAAAAAACCATAAGAACGGCGCAAAAAATCCGTTGGCCCAGTTCCAAAAGGAGATCACCGTGGAAACGGTCCTCAACAGCGCCCTGGTAGCCGATCCCCTGCAGTTGTTCGACTGCTGCCCGTTTTCGGACGGCGCCGCTGCTCTGGTGCTGACCACCGAAGAAATCGCCAAAAAGCTGGTGGAAAAACCGGTCTATATCCTGGGCGTCGGCCAGGGTTCCAACGGTCCCTTATACCGGCAAAAGGACGTGACCAGGATCCGGGCCCGGGAAGAAGCCGCGCAACAGGCCTACCGGATGGCCGGCCTCACGCCCCGGGACATCGACGTCTGCGAGTTACACGACTGCTTCACCATTGCCGAAATCGTGGCCAGCGAGGGCCTGGGCTTTTTTGACTTCGGCCAGGGCAGCGAGGCTGTGGAAAAAGGGGAAACGCAAATCGGCGGACGAATCCCCATCAATCCGTCCGGTGGTTTAAAAGCGAAGGGGCACCCCATCGGCGCCACCGGGGCCGCCCAGGGTTACGAAATCGTCAAGCAGTTAAGGGGCGAATGTGGCGAGCGGCAGGTGGAAGGGGCGAAAATAGGGATGACCGACACCCTGGGTGGCGACCTGGCGACCGTCGTCAATATCATCTACGGGATTTAAACAAAGGAGGAGAAAACCGTGCACTACCCGCTCACCTATAAGCAGTTTTACGAAGGCTTAAAAGAAGGAAAGCTCCTGGGCTTAAAATGCCGTTTTTGCGGCGCCTATACGGCTCCGCCGAAAATCTGCTGTGCCCAGTGCACCGGGACCGACCTGGAGGTGGTTGAACTGAGCGGCCGCGGGGAGATCAAGACATTTACCGTGATCCGGGTAGCCCCGGAAGGTTTTGCGGCGCCCTACATTGTGGCGATGGCCGAAATGGAAGAAGGCCCCTGGCTGCTGGGCAATCTGGAAGGGGTGGAGCCCGACCGGGCGGCCATGGATTTAATCGGCAAAAAGGTAAAAGTGGGGCACAAGGTGATCCCGCCCATGCGGTACAGCGCCGGGGAAGGGGTGGCGGTGACGTTTTTCTTAGCTGATTAGTCATACTTTCTCGCTTACCTGCAATATGGATGCGGAGGTAAGTAGAACAAATGAAGAAAGAGAAAGAGGATTTCCGAATGGATTTTTTTGAAGTTCTGGCTAACCAGAGAAAATCATGTCTTTAAATATTTTGGCTACCTGCTTGAGAACCTGGTCACCGGATTCGTGGCCTATTTCTTTGTCATTTATAATTCTCCCCGGTATTGATCTTATTTTCGCTTTATGATAAAATGAAACAGGAAACATGGCGATGGGGCTCGCTCGTTTTGCCTTGCGGCTAATAGCTCCTACCAAAGGAAATAGCAAAGTTTGGTAGGGGCTATTTTATTTATGGAAAATACTTACACGGCAAAATTAATCCAGGCTCTCCGGCACCCGGACCCCCGGATTCGCCGCGACGCCGCCTGGCTTTTAGGCAAAAAGAAGGTCAAAGAAGCTGCGCAGGTGTTGATCGCAGCCATTGCCGAAAACAAAGACGATCCTTATTTACTCAGCACAATTGCCGGGGCTTTGGGGGAAATCGGCGAACCAGACGCGCTTTTGCCCCTGGGTAAGCTTTTGCTTTCTTCCTACCTGCCGGTCAGGGTGAAAGCGGCCCGGGCATTGGCCCAGCTTGGCGATCCCCGCGCCGTTGCTTACCTGGTCAAGGCTTTGGAAGACCCCAATCCCGGCGTTCGCCGGGCAGCAAGCGGCGCCCTCGAAAAACTGGAAGGTACGACAAGGCAGACAGAAATTTGATTTGTTTGAAAGGGGGAGGATAAACATGCACCAGGAAAATTTCCCGGAAAAATACACCTTGCTGAACGCTTTGGGAGAACTGATCAACCTTGCCAGCCGGCAAGAAAACCGTTTTGCCGCTGAACTTCTTCAGGAAACGAAAGAACGCTTTGAAAAAGAAACCTTCACCCTGGTGATTCTGGGGGAGTTCAAGCGGGGCAAGTCGACTTTCGTCAACGCCCTGCTGGGCGAGCCTCTTTTGCCCACCGCCATCGTACCCTTAACGGCCATTCCGACCATCATCCATTACCAGGAGCATCCGGGCGCCCAGGTAGTTTTTTTAAACGGTGAAAGGCGGGTCATCGAACTGGAAGCAATCACCGCCTTCGTCACCGAAAAAGAAAATCCCGCCAACCGCAAACAGGTACGGGAAGTTCAGATCGGTTACGCAAGTCCTTTTTTGCGGCGGGGAGTGATCCTGGTGGACACGCCCGGGGTGGGCTCGGTGTACGAGCACAAT
>DAISHP010000318.1:0-3041 GCA_036822475.1 Bacillota bacterium | reverse complement strand
GACTTAAACTTGGCAGGTAGCCGGCCGCTATGCGCACGCGCACGGTTTTGCCGGTCTCCTGGCGGACCAGGGGAACGCGCAGGTAGTTTTCGATGGTGTTTAAGTCCCGATAGATCTGGCGCTCGCTCACTTCAAACTTTTCCGCGAGCTCTTTGACGGTGACGCCGCCGTAAGGGGTCTTTTTGTTCAACCAGTCGATGATCATATTCAGCCGCAGACCCCGCGAGGCGTTTTTCTTTACACCACCCGGCACGGCGGACACTCCCGGCAAATATTTTAAAAGAAAGTTGGCTGGTTCATTTCTTTACGTAATTTCGCCGGAATGTTACAATTTTCCTGCCGGGGGAATTTATTTTTTGCCGATATTTCAGATAAAACGTCGGGGTGGTTGCCGCTGACACAGGTTATTTTTCAAGAAACAAGCCGGGCCAGGATCAACCCGATTTCATCGATGCTGTCCTGGTCGTCGATCAGAAAGTATTTAGGCCTGGCCTCGTTTTCCTTCTGGAACTGGACGGCGCCCCGGTACTTGACGAAGTTGACTATCTTATTCTGCGGGTAGGTAACGTTCTTCTTTGTTCCGGTGAAAACCACCCTTTTATTTGTGATGTAAAGCGTCCCTCTGTCCGTGACCTGTTCTCCAAAAGGAAAGTTCTTTACCGCAGCCGGCGCATTTTTGAGCCATGCCAAACCCCCTTTCTCTATAAGGCGGCAAAAAAGAGTTAATTAAGGTTGTTTCTGGTTAGCAGGAAGGCGAACTTTTCTCCCAGAGCCAGGATTTCTTCAAACCGCGCCAGCCCTTCCAGCCAATATGCGCAAGATGGCCTGCAGGTTGTTAGCGCTTTACAAATTTTAGGAATCCAAACCTCAAAGACCGCCCAATCTTAGGCGCCCGGCTGGTCCGGCCTGCATTTAGAACACAGTATCGCGTTACTGAACTGATATGTCAGCGCTGAATAATCCTCACTAAAGAAGTAACTCCCGTTGCGCCCCCGGTTAATAACCACCTTAGTTTTAAACCAGTCGCGCCTTAGCCTTTGGCAATCGGCTTTATGGATACGGGTAGGATTGGCCGAATCCGTAATCGCTATATAACCGGTTCCTCTAAAGACCACCGCATCAAATTCATCCAGCGACAAAAGCTTTTTAATTCCACTGCCGGAGGACAAGTTATCTGTCCCATTTGGGGTTTTTTCGTTAATAGTTTTACTGGTACCCCCAGCAGCTGGTTCCAAAAGTGTCTTCTCCGACATGTTTAAGACATTCGTTAAAAACCTTACAGCCTTCCTGAAAGGCGTATTTACGTTGCCTCGCACATCCCACTTCTCAGTCGACCAGGCCAGAATATCGTAGATGCGCACGTCTTCCAGGGGAATGGGTAAGTCGTTTAGTTTTTCCCTGAGACTCTGGAATTCTAACCTGTACTTGAGCAGGTCATTCTGGATAACTTCCATTGCCTCGAGCCCAATCCGTGGATGCTCAGATTTGTGAATTTTATCCAGCTCAACTCCAAGTAAGAACTTAACCACGAAAGAGTCCAAGATAGGAAATAGTTTTGGCCTCTTCAGGTAGAAAATCTTCGTTGCCACAGCCAGGCGGACTCCCTTTATGCTACAGGCGCACTCAAGCAGAGAGGCAACAGATTTGCGTTCTATTTCCCATTCTTCCGGCGACATTTCCCCCAGGGGAATATTCCTTACGTTAACGAGGGCATCCCGCAAGCGGTTCGAATTTATTAATTCTTTGGCCACATCAGGCTTGATTCTGGCAAAAAGCCTGTTGGCAGCCCGGACGTCATTTTCAGTAATCGTGTTGTCTACAGAATGCTGGTCATCATACCCCCGGTAAATCTCAACCCGGCAGTAATCACGGACACGCTCTTCAGGGTTTACTATCTCATATCTCCCCGCTAGAATAATCATTTCGCTACCCCCAGTTTTTCAAAAAGCCTGTGAAATGATTTCTGTTTAATGGTTTTTATTTCCTACCTCCGTCACCGTCTGGTCCGGCCTTAAACCTCCGAAGAGGAAGCCCTACATACCTGCAAAGCAGTATGTGCCTGGCAGGCTCATGGCTTTAAGACCGGTTCTCCAGCGTTTTTCCGTCCCGCAAAACCGAAAGGCCCCACGTACTAAGTACATCGCCACATAATTAAGAATCCATTATTAAGCTGCTTTGGCAACTGGCACGGACACCTTTACTTTTGTACCAACTTTTTCCATCGACTTGCTTGACCACTTGAGCGGGTGCGCATGTTCGTTCCATTCCTGGATGAACTGAGCGATTTTTTCCGGAGATCGTTTTTCGACTCGAAATCGGTAATTTTAAAACGCTTCCGCTGTAAAATGCTGAACCATTGTTCTACCTGATTCATCCAGGAACAATGGACAGGGGTAAAATGGAAAACAAAACGAGGGTTTTTGGCTAACCACTGTTGAACTTTCCTGCCTTTATGAACAGATACGTTGTCACAAATAATATGAATAGTGATCCCTGCGGGGATTTGAGAATCAAGATATTCGAGGATCTTCAGTATAAAGACCACCGTTTTTCATCTCTTGACTACTTTTCTTTGTTTCCTTTAACTCTTTAAGTAACTTTTCTAAGAAAAAATATTCAGTTATGATAAAGAGTAAAGAAACCCCACCGTTCCCTCGGCCAACAGCTGGCCGTCCAGAGCCACATAACCCTTTCCCCCTTCCTCCTGCTGGTATTCGATTTCCAGGCGTAAGGCCTCGCCGAATTGTTTCACCAGAGTATCAAGCGCCGAATCCCCCACCAGCTTGCCCCTCCTCTCTCCGTAAAGAGCCACGTAAATCCGCCTTACCGGCAGTAAATAAACCTCTCCAGCCCCTTCACCCAATCCGTCCAGGGGGAGTCTTTATCCTCGCGGGCGGCGGCGGCGCGGGAGAACATGTCTGCCTGGGCGTCCAGCAGGTCCAGCTGGTGCAGAAGGGCGGCTTCTAAAAACTTGGGCCGCTTGGGGGACTGCCACTCGTAGCGCCCGTGGTGGCTGACGATCATGTGCAGGAGTTTTAAGC
>DAISHP010000317.1:0-3055 GCA_036822475.1 Bacillota bacterium | reverse complement strand
ATTTCCCCGGAAGTTGCGCGGCAGCTGCAAAAGATGCTGGCCCGGGTGACGACGGAAGGGATCGGCCGCCAGGCTTTCTTGCCGGGCGGCGGCAGCGCCGGTAAAACCGGGTCCGCCCAGGCGGGGAACGGTTCCGTGAACGCCTGGTTTTGCGGCTACGCCCCCCTGGACAACCCCCGGTACGTGGCGGCAATTTTAGTTAAAAACGGCGCCGGAGGCAGCCAGACAGCCGCCCCGCTTTTTAAGTTGATAATGGAGCAATTGCTCCCGAATAAAGACAAATGATAAAATAACGACGCTTTTCCTTTGTGCCTTTGTGCCTGCTGTCTCTAGGCCTGTTATTTTTTTGATGAAAATACCGGCAAAAATTTCGCTATAGATATTTACAGCGATAAGGTAGTATAGTATAATAGAAATAAAATGGCTGGCCAAAAGCACAGCCTGTTCAGAAACTGAAGGGGTGAGAAAATGACGAAAGTCCAGGTCAGCGACGAAGCCCGCGACTATATTCTGAAGCAAACGGATACCATCACGGTGCGGATGGAGGCCTGCGGCGGCTGAGGAGGCGTTTCTTACGAGCCTGCCGTGTATGCAGGCCGGCCGTCCGAACAAGAATATTACGAAGAAGTCGAAGCCAACGGGTTGAAAGTTTACCTTCCAAAAAGCGCCGTGATTTCTCCGGACGGGGTGGCCATTTCCATGGGCGGTCTGGGTCCGTGGCGGCGCTTGCGGATCGAGGGAATTTATGCTTAAAACAGGAGAAAAGATTCGCGCCTTCCGGGAACAGCGCGGCTATACTCTGCTGGAACTGTCCCGGCGCGCCAATCTTTCCCTTTCCTACTTAAGCGAGATCGAACGCGGCGCCAAAAAACCGTCGCTGCAAACCCTTGCAAAAATCGCCAGGGTTTTCAATGTGGACAAGGCGCAGCTCGTGGAGGAAACGCCGGCCGGAACAGGTCTTTTGCCGGGAGAAAAAATCCGCCTGCTCCGCACCGGGAAAAAAATGTCCCTGCAGGAACTGGCGCAAAAAGCGAAAATCTCTGTTTCCTACTTAAGCGAGATCGAACGCGGCACCGTTTACCCCTCCCTGGCCACCCTCCAGCGGGTGGCCGGCGGTTTGGGCGTGCCCGCCAGTTCTCTGCTCGGCCGGGAGGCCTGCGTTGGGGAGCGCCTCAAAAAACTGCGGGAGGAGCGCGGCTTAACCCAGAGCCAGCTGGCCCGGCAGGCGGGCGTAACCCCCGGCCTGATCGGGCAAATCGAGCAGGGGAAGGTGCAGCCCTCCTTGAAAACCCTGGAGAAAGTTTCCGAAGCGATGGGTGTGTCGCCGTGCTACTTTCTGCTGGAATCCGGTTCCGCCGAACAGATTCTAAGCCTGGCCGGCCCCGGATTGCGCGAGCTGCTTTTGCACCCGAATGTCCAGGCCGTTTTAAGTTTGATCTGCGACCTGCAGGAAAAAGAGCTGCAATTTATCTTGAATTTTATTCAGCTGTACAAACGTTCCGGCGTAAGCTGAAAAGATTGCCGGCGTAATTTTCACAAGAACTAAGGTGATTGTTTTGGCCGTCTTTGTCGTCGAGGACCTATGCCAGGGGTGCGGCGTCTGCGCGCAGGCGTGCGCTTACCAGGCCATTATCGTGCAGGCGCACCTGGCCACGGTGGATCCGGACAAGTGCCGGGATTGCGAAGAATGTATCTTTACCTGTCCGAACGGGGCAATTACGCTGGGGACGCCAGCTTAAAGGGGGTAGCTCAGGTTGCCGATTTATGACTTTAAATGCGAAAAGTGCGGACACACCTTCAGTGTGCTGACGTCTTTTCAGGAGCGGGACCGGGTAGTCTGTCCGCAGTGCCGCAGCAAGGACGTTCGCCAGCTGATCAGTGCCTGTGCGGTGCGCACCAAAGGCGGCTGCTCCCCCGGCAGTGTCGGGGCCGGTTCCGGCGCCTGGCGCGGCGGCTGAGGCATTTAAATTCGAGGGTCGGGAACCCTCGTCATTTACCGGAAAAGGAAAGGAGTTTTGGAAAGATGGTCCTGGAGCTGAACGAAAACAATTTTGACGTCGAAGTCTTGCGGTCGGCGCAACCGGTGCTGGTGGACTTCTGGGCGCCGTGGTGCGGCCCCTGCCGGAGTATGGCGCCGGTTATTGAAGAAGTGGCCCGGGATTTTGCCGGCAGGGTGAAAGTAGCCAAAGTAAACGTCGACGAAAACCAGACGCTGGCTGGCCGTTACCGGATCATGAGCATTCCCACCATGGTGATGTTTAAAAACGGCGAAGTGGTGGGGCAAATGGTCGGCTATACGGCCAAGGGAGTGCTGGCCAAAAAACTCGAACAGCTGGTGGTGCCAGGCACTTAACTTTATTAAATTTCGCGCGCGTTCCTCCAAAAAGCAAACAGCAAGAGGACCCCCCGTTAACCTTCCGGTAGCGGGGGTCTTTTTTAATTGTCGAAGGTTTCATCGACAACCTCCTGGATTACGCCCGGGTCTATTTTGGCGACTTGCCGACCGGCACCTTCAAGGTGCTGGAGTGCCGGGAGTCTAAGCCCGGCGTGGTCAGGGTTTACGCCGAAGCGGAAAACGGGGAGAAATTCCCGATTTTCGCAAAGAACGGCAACGCGCTGGGCCTGTTGGTGCTGGCCGTAAGAGAAGGGATTTTGCCAAAAAGAGAAGCGGTTGAGGTTATTCGATTATTGGTGGAAAATGGATTTCGTTTATCAGATTCGCTTATTCAGAGGGCAATCAGTCTGCTTGACGAAGTTTAAAGTCGGCAAAATAACGGCGGGTAATAAGAGAGAAGCCGGAAGACTAACGAAAGTTTCCGGCCTTTTTGTTTTTATGAAACCTTGCGAAAGGAGCTGTCGCCCATGTTCAAGCTGCCCCGCCTTCTCTGGAGGCGAAAACCGTTCACCCAAATTGCGCCCAACAAAAAGCCCTGCGGTCAAAATACGCCTGCCGGAAGAGCAGGCAGAAAAAAAGGAGCATTTCTCCATGAAGGTTGCCGACCTGCAGAAAAGGCTTAACGAAAAGCTGAAAAAGGAGCTGCCGCCTTACGCTTTT
>DAISHP010000316.1:0-3057 GCA_036822475.1 Bacillota bacterium | reverse complement strand
TTTTGCCTTTGCGCCCACTGTTTTTGCAAAGCATCCAGCATGGCCCGCAGCACCGCTTCGTCGCCCAGGTTACCGAAGCCGTAATAACCGGAAACGACTACGCGGAGTGGCCTTGTCCGGACCGGAACCTTACCCTTCATTACCGCTTTCCCTATCTTTAATATTTTTGTTGTACCGGTAAAAAAACAGATTCCAGCAAAAGATCAGCAGCAGGCCGATCAAAACACCAACCCACAGACCGTGAAAAGTTCGCAAAGCGGAAACGGCCAGCGGCGTATGGATGTGGCTGAAAGTATTGATGATTGATATTTGACCAATGGCACCCAACAAAAGGAAAGGCAAAAACCGGTTGTTCCGGTACCCGGTATAAAACAGCAGCAACAAAAAGGGGTGACCGATGAGAAACTCTTTCGTCCGCGGCCGCACCACCAGGAGATGTTCGAGAAATGATCTGATTTTTAATTCCAGCGCAGAAGGCGGAAGGATTTCCTGGGTACCCGTACGCAGCAGGTATACCCCCAGCACGATCAACAGCAACAGCCCGGCAGCGGCCCACTTATAAAGCACCGGCTGATTGCCCAGGCGCCCCCACAGCGCCCAAACGTCCGTGGCTTTCACCTCCTGAAAACCCTGCCGGCCAAAACCCCGCCAAACAAAAATAACAGCTAAAAATAACAAGGGCAAGAGATAAGCTGCTTTAACCCCGGTAAACTGTTCCAGATTTAACATATACCGGGTGTCGGCCAGAAGGCCCGCCACAAACAACGCCCCCGCCAGGGTTATGAATGTGGTCCGGAAAAACAAAAGCATACTTTGCGCAACCGTCGCCCCGGAAGGCCTCAGGTGAGTCTGCACGGCCAGGACGGGAAAAATAACGGCGGCGGCCAAAGCCGCAAACTTGGCGCCCGTCTGCGGAGCGGCGGCGACCAGCCCGGCTAAAGCTGCCGCCAAAACAAAACCGGAAAGCGGGTAAAAACGGGTCAGCCCCGCCTGCCAGAGCAACCACAGCCCGCCGGCGAGCACCCCCAGGCCCATTAAAAAGATTAACCATTTGGGTTGCGTCAACGGGGCCGGAGGCTGCGCAGGCCCCACGGTAAGGCCCTTCTGCTCCAATTCCTTTTTTAGCGCACCAACATAGGCGAGGTTTTGCGCCAGACAATCCCCGGAGCCCTGCTCCACCACGGGGTAGACCAGCAAAATGCGCACGTTGCGCTCGGCGGCAGCCAGCAAAAAGCGGGACCGCAAAACAGCAAAAGAAGATACTTTGAGCTCTTCCGGATCGGCGGAATGCAGGCGCAGTACCCGCTGATTCAGCAGCGCAGCCAGTTCGGCCAGCCCTTTTTGCGGGTAAAATTCAATCTGTGCCACCGGAACACCCAGCTTTTGCACGTTTTCCGCCAGCGCGGGCAAAAGGTGCGGGTAGCCGGGGACGGAACTGCCGGAAAAAGCGATTGCCGATAAGTTGGGAATTTCCTGCAAGGGCTGAAAAGCCTGCTCCAGGCCTGCCTGCGTTGCCCCCGGCCAGCCGCGGAGCTGGACGACGGCCCGCAGCCCGGCCAGGGCGCACGTACGGAGCGGTTCAGCAGGAAAACCCAGGCCCAAACCGGCCAGCGTCCCGGCATCGGCGGAGGTACACACGACGTAAATCTCATTTTCGGAACCAGGGCCCTTTTCAGAAGCATCGGCAGCGTTTTCTGACCGGCGTAAAACAGCTTTGCCATCCCCCGGCCGGGAGAAAAAGCGTACGTTCGCCGCCTTGATCTTTAACTGCGCCGCCAGTCTTTGGGCCGAATTTTGCTCGCCGGTAAAAAAACAGGTATCATCCGCGCCAATGATCCCCTGGGCAAGCAGGCTTTCCAGCCAGGCGCCGAATTCCCCCCCGGTCCGGCTGAAAAAAAACACCTCCCGACCGGACAAAACCATAAATTCACCGCTTTTTTGGATTTCTTCCCCCGTGGGCTCCGGGAAAAAAACGGTGGTCAACCCCTGTTCCCGCAAAAGCTCCATGATCTCCCCGGGCTGTTTCCCCGTCAGGTCGGCCAGCCGCCTGATCTCCGGGTAAGGCATGGCCAGCTCCACCCGGCGGTTGCCCGCCTCCACCGCATACCGTTTCCCGGCTGCGCCCCCGGCGGCGATTAACCCGGCCACCAACAATAACGCCAGCATCAACGGATACCAGCGTATATTTCCTCCCAAAACCCTCACCTGTTTCTTAAGAACCGCGTTTTCCTGGCTTGATCATCCGGAGAAAAAGGGACCGCCCTTCTTGCTCTGCGCTTTACGCCTTCGTCCCTCTGGCCTTTGGGCCTCAATTACCTTGGGCCTTTGTCCATTTTTACCTTCGTACCTCTGGGTCTTTGTATCTCTTTACCTTTGTGCCTTCTTGCCGCTGTGCCTTAGTGCCTTTTTGCCTTAATTAATAATCCTTGTCCTTACCGATACCGGCTGGTCGGAAATTTGTTCACTCCGGTTATCTTCTCCCGGAACTTCGCTTGCGCCGGAGGTGCCGTCAGGCTTCTGTTCATCATTTTGCGGCGCGGGAATGGCGCCTAAATTACCGGCTGCCTGGCCTGAACCGGCCGGGGGTCCGGCTGTGCTTCCGGAACCCTGTTCGGCATCTTTTTTCTCCTTTCCCGCCTCCTTCTTCTCATTTCCCGCAGATCTTTCCGTTATTTTGGTTTTGGTCCCGCTGTCCGGTTCGCTGCCGCTCCCGCCGCCGGAAACGGGAATGTCCGGCCGGGCCTGGGATTGGGGAGGGACTGCCTGCTGGCCCGCCGGCTGCTTTTCCGGTGCTTTTAAAGCCAGTGCTTTCTTTCCATAGGCACCCTCATTAACGCTGGGACCCTCCACCACCTTCGTTACCTGGCCGTCTTTAAACAAATTGAAAGCGACCTTTTTCGCCTGCTGCGGGTCCACCGCCCAGTAGCTTAAGCCCCCCAGTTGCAAAAAGTGCCCGGGCAAGGTTTGGGTGACAATTTCCATCTGGTCGAAATTCTTCGCCACCCCGGCCAGGGAGATCATTTGCCTTAAACCCAGGTTGGTGTCCAGGGATTTGTT
>DAISHP010000315.1:0-3065 GCA_036822475.1 Bacillota bacterium | reverse complement strand
GCCGTAATCTCATTATTGCCCCCGCGTAAACACTTTATACATAAACAAAAGCACAAGGCGCAAAGGGGAGAAAATCACTTCCCTTTCTCCCCCTTGCGCCTTTCCTGCCGCAAATCGTTCGCCAGGGACAATGGCATCTCCCAGGGCCATAAGTCAAGCAGTTTCACCGAAAACTTACCTTTCACTGCGTCTCTTTTCCTTTGTGCCTTTGTTCCTTTGTGCCTATGTGCCTTCTAATTCCTCACTCCATCCGGTGAATTTCTCTCTTCAGCCGCTTGATGATCCGTTTTTCCAGGCGCGAGATGTAGGACTGGGAAATGCCCAGCAGGTCGGCCACTTCTTTTTGCGTTTTTTCCACCCCGGTTTTTAAGCCGAACCGCAGCTCCATGATCAGCCTTTCCCGGCCGCTCAGTTTTTGCAGGGCCACGTAAAGCAGCTTTTTATCCACTTCTTCTTCGATGTATTTATAGGTCACGTCGTTGTCCGTCCCCAGGACGTCGGACAACAGCAGCTCGTTGCCGTCCCAGTCAGTGTTCAGGGGCTCATCAAAGGAAACTTCAGAGCGGGTTTTGCTGTTCCGGCGCAGGTACATTAAAATTTCGTTTTCGATGCACCGGGAAGCATAAGTGGCCAATTTGATTTTTTTTGCGGGATCGAAGGTATTCACCGCTTTAATCAGGCCGATGGTACCAATTGAGACCAGGTCTTCGATCCCCACCCCCGTGTTTTCAAACTTGCGGGCGATATAGACCACCAGCCGCAGGTTTCTTTCGATCAAAACAGTCCGCACGGCATCATCCCCGGCCTCCAGCTGATCAATTAAATAACATTCTTCATCGTGGGAAAGGGGCGGCGGGAGGGCTTCACTGCTGCCGACGTAATGAATTTCCGGGTAATGGCCCAGGCGGCCCAGCACCTTCAGGGTATAAAGACGCAGAATGAGTTTTATTCGCCAGATCTTAAGCATACCTAAAACCCCCAGATTCGGTCGTCGGTCGTCGGACGCCGGATGTCAGAAAATAATAATCAGATTGATCAGAGGTAACTTACCTGACCAGCTGCCCATGATAACCAATGACCCTGCCACAACGGGTGATATGAGTCAGTATGGAAGATCATTTAATCCCTTTCCCCTAACCCTTAATCTCTGTATCTACGCTGCTTCCAATAAAGCGGGGTGAAGGAGGGCCTGGTAATTTTCGCCGGAATGTAAGCGGTGGTGGTAAATCCCCACGATCACTTTTTCGGCAGTGATTTTTTTCGAACCTTGATCGATCTCTACCGCATCGGGGCGCAGGCCGGCCATCAGCCCGTGCTGCTGCCCCAGCGACTGGAAAGGAATGACCCGCAAGCGCGCCGCCCACGGCGTATTGGCCAATTCGGCAAGCAGCCGGGTGTAATCATGTTTTTCCTCAAGAGACTTCCGGATCTTCGGCGGCAAAACCGCTTTCAGCGCCTCGTACTCCACGACGATCACCGGGTCGCCGCTTAAAGGATCAACCAGGCTGTTCCCCGTATCGACCAGGGCGTCCACCTCCACCTGCCGGCCGAAAAAAGAGATGGCAATCTTAAACCGCCGCCGGGTCAGGCGCCTTTCGAGCAGCCGGTGTCCCAGGCGATAAGCTGTCCAACCAAAAAGCAGGGAAAGCAGAACTCCCGACCAGAAATGGCGGCCGATCACGGCCGGGATCTCCTTCATTTCCCTGAAAAACCCCGCATTTGAGTGCAACAGGTAAGTAAACCCCAGCACCATGCCGCCCAGCGCGAAGGAGGAAAGGTAAAAAAAACCCGCGCAGGCCACCAGGGTACGCCAGGAAAGGGGGGCGAAGGCAGCCAGCACCATCAGCAGAGAAAAAAGCAATTTACCGGGAAAACCGAACAATAAACCTGTTCCCGGCAGAAAAGCCAGCAAAGAATAAAAGCTGCCCAGACCGGCGGCCAGCGCCAGCCGGAAAAACGAGGAGCGCGCGTTGCTCAGGCGGCCCGCCGACCACAAGATAAGGTAATTCATAAGCAGGTTGCCGAAAAAAACCTGATCGACGTAAACCACGTACTCCGCCATGGCGTCCAACCCCGATAGATTGCCGTCGAGAAAGTCCCCTACCATACATATGGCCGGTTATATAACCTTATGACAATGCTGCAAACGTTTACCCTGAAATATCAGATACAAAAGTTTTCCAGGCATAAAGGCACAAAGTAACATTCTCTGGTTACCTCTTCTTTGTACCTCTGTACCTCTGTGCCTTGTTTCTTTTGCCCTGAAAATAATTTTCATCCTCTGCCGGTGCTACTAAAAAGCAGCAAGGTGTCTACCCATTAATTATAGACTGTTATTATATACTATTTATGTCATATAGTGGTATGGCCGTAAATTTTCTTTCCGCGGTTTTTCGCTAAGAAATTGCCAAAATGAGAGTTCCCGGCAGAGGTACCGGTAAACGCGAAATATCCCCTCCTCCCGTACCTCGCGCAAAAAAATAGCAAGTAAGAGCCGTCCCTACTTGCATGAGGTTATTTTACTTTGTGCCTGGAAAATTTAAAAAAACAAAGAAACGGGGTATGTTTTCCCGTTTCCAAGTTCCTTCCGGTTCCTGATTCTTCCTTGCTCCTTAATCCCTAATCCTCCAATCCCTAACCCCTAATCCCTAATCCCTGTCTTTTCTACCGGCGCCGCAAAAAAGCGGGAATATCCAGTTCGTCGTGGCTGCTGAAGGATTTGATCTCCAGCTCTGTCTTGGGGCGTTCCTTTTTGACCGTCCGCTGGTCAAACCCCGTGGCAATTACGGTCACCCGGACCATCTCTTCCATCGTTTCGTCGATTACCGCCCCGAAGATGATATTGGCTTCGGGATCAGCGGCCTGGGCGATGATCTCCGCCGCCTCGTTCACTTCGAACAACCCCAGGGAAGTCCCGCCGGTAATGTTGAGCAAAACGCCTTTGGCCCCATCAATGGATGTTTCCAGCAGGGGGCTGGAAATGGCCAGTTTGGCCGCTTCCGTGGCCCGGCCTTCGCCGCTGGCCACGCCGATGCCCATTAAAGCCGACCCCGTATCCTTCATGA
>DAISHP010000314.1:0-3078 GCA_036822475.1 Bacillota bacterium | reverse complement strand
CCCGTGCCGGGGGGCCCGCAGAAAATGAGCGAATGGATGTTATCCGCCTCGATGCTCCGGCGCAAGAGCGCGCCCGGGCCCGCCAGCGCCGTCTGCTCCTCAAATTCCTCCCAGTTCCGCGGGCGCATCCGGTCGGCCAGCGGGGCTTCCTTCCTTAAGCTTTCCTCGTAAGCCTGGTTGAAAAGATTATCCATTGGACCACCTCCCTCGATAATAGGAATTAGGGGTTAGGAATTAGGAATTAGGGGGGTAAATACTTTTACATATTATCATTACTAGTCTTAAGCGACGGCAAACGAACGACGGACAAAGGGTTATTTCCAGAGTTGGAATTGAGGTTAGGGTTTTCAAAATATAGCTTACCGCAAAGAAAGGAAAGAAGCAAAATTTTTTATTTGATTGACCAAAAACTACTTCCCCGCCTGGGATCAACCAGTCAATTAAAAAAGCCGGTTATCCTGATTAACCGGCTTTGATCAGGCTAAAGAAATCACCGCCCAACTTGGTTAAACTGCAAATTTTGCTTTTGCCTTCGGTGGAAACGTCCACCAGACCCAGGGCAAACAGCTGCATGATAACGTGGTCAAGCACCGCTCTCTTGACCCGGGCCGTCAAAGATAGCTCTTCTTTGTTCATACTCCCCTCCTCGATTAAGGCCCGGAGCACCCGTTCAGCTTCTTCCGGCAAGCGATCGTTCACCTTCGTAAAATATTCCGAAAGACTGATTTCGGTCACCAACCCTCACCTCCTTATTGCAAACTTTGCTAATAGTATGGTCATTTCTCTAACGAAATAATACATCCGGAAGTAAAATTTTTCGCAAAAAGCAAAAGCACGTTGAAAAAACGTGCTTTAGACAGCGTCCGCAATTTTTTCGAAATCGCTTGCGGGCGGGCTCGTTGACGGGCAGGGTAAGCCAAGCAGCCCGGTTTAGCTTATGTACCTGTCCACAAACTTTTTCAGATCGCCTTTGGTCTTAAAACCAATCGAGCGGTCCAGTTCCTGGCCGTTTTTAAACATGATCAGCGTCGGAATGCTGCTCACCTGAAAATCGTAAGCCGTACTTTGATTTTCATCCACGTTTAACTTGGCCACCTGCAGTTTTCCGGCGTATTCGGCGGCAATTTCCTCGACAACCGGAGCAATCATCTTGCACGGTCCGCACCAGGGGGCCCAAAAATCAACCAAAACGGGGCTCTTCGCAGATGTAATGAATTCTTTAAAGCTTGCGCTGTCCAGAACCTGGATATTTTCGCCGGCCAATTTTTTCTCTCCCTTCATGTTTAAACTTATTTTTATCTCATTATAGTTTACTCATTCCCGGGTGTCAATAAAAAACCCCACACGTGCCGTGATCCTCCCCAAGTTTTCTTGAACCCTTTCCCAACAGGTGGGTGCCCTCCTGACTGCTTTTTGTGTCCCCGCGACGGGGGCGTACAAGCCACAGCCAGAGTCCAGGCTCCCTTTCAATTTGTGTTGGCTCAAAACTTCAAGGTGATCACGCACACGGCAGGGTGCGCGCTTTGGTTTTGGTTCCGCTTTCGTTCCAGGTTCCTTGCGATTAATATGTTAACATAACCGAAGAGTCTTGGCAAGTACCTGCTGAAAAACCTGCCGAAAAACTTTAGCTAAACATCGTAAAAATTCCCAGAAGCAGGTGAAACGCGCTATTTAAAGGCAAAGGGGCCGGTTTGGCGGGCGGCCAAAAAAATTTCGACGGCCCAACCCTTTTGCCGGCAATGTTCGGCAAGGTAATCCCGCAAAACGGGTAAAATTACCTGTTCCGTCCCGTAATGCCCGGCGTCGATAAAGTTCAGCCCGGCGGAGATCATCTCTTTGGCGGCGTGGTAACCAATATCGCCGGTCACCAGAACGTCGGCGCCGGCGGCCCGAGCGTCCGGCCAGAACTCCGCCCCCGCTCCTCCGCAAACGGCCACGCGGTGAATTTTCCGGGCAGGCTCCCCGCCGCAGCGGACATTCTCGACCCCCAGGGCACTTTTTACGTGCTCCACGAATTCTTCAAAAGCCACGGCTCCCACTCCGGCCGGCACGCCCACCCTTCCCGTTCCCCGCGCGGGCCCCTCGTTGGTCAGCGGATACAGATCGTAGGCCACCTCCTCGTAAGGATGCGCCGCCAGCATGGCCTGCACCGCCGGCCCGGCCAGTTCCTCCGGAACAATGGTTTCCAGGCGCACCTCTTCCACGTAGGCCAGATCCCCGGGTCTGCCGATAAACGGGTGGGTCCCCGCCAGGGGGAGAAAAGTCCCTTTCCCCGCCACCTGAAAGGTGCACTCGCGGTAATTGCCGATCCATCCGGCCCCCGCCTTCCCCAGGGCGGAGCGCACTATCTCCGCGTGGCTGACCGGAACAAAAACAACCAGCTTCAAAAATTTTTGCCGGCGGGTCACCCGCAGGACCTCCACTTCCTGCAAACCCAGCCTGGCGGCCAGCGCGTCGTTCACCCCCCCGGCGGCGTTGTCCAGGTTGGTGTGCGCGGCGTAAACAGTGATGCCGGCCCGCAGCAGGGAAGCCAGCAAAGCGCCCGGCGGGAGGTCGGTGCGGATGTTTTTCAAGGGCCGGAAAAGCAGCGGGTGGTGGCAGATGATTAACTGCGCTTCTTTTTCCCTGGCTTCGCGGCAGACCTCTTCGTCCACGTCCAGGGCCAGCAAAACCCGGCTTACTTCCGCCTCCGGAGCGCCTATTTGCAGGCCGGGGTTGTCCCCTTGCTCGGCCAGCTCGAGGGGGGCCAGCTTTTCCACCAGCCGAAATAAATCTTTAGCTCTCACGGGCATATTTCGTCATCAGCTCCCTTAACTTCGCCAGTCTGGCCGTCAGCCGGATAGCCTTTTCCTGGGCCTCCGGGGAGCGGCTGTATTCCAGGCCGCTCAAAGCCCGCTGGCAGTTTCGTTTCAGCTGCTCCAGGTAAGAAATGAAAAGCAGGCCGCCTTTTTCGGCCAGGCGCGGGCCAATTTCAATCAGAAAGCGGTCGGCGGCAGCTTCTTTGCCCGGTGCGGCCGCGATGATTGCGTACAGGCGGCCGTCTTCTTCCACCAGCGCTTCGTCCGCCAGCCGCCAGCC
>DAISHP010000313.1:0-3090 GCA_036822475.1 Bacillota bacterium | reverse complement strand
GGGAGACCGTGGCGAAGGCCAGGACGGTGGTCTGGAACGGTCCCCTGGGCGTTTTTGAAATGGCCCCCTTCGCCGCGGGGACGTTTGAAATCGCCCGCGCGCTGGCCCAAAGCGGGGCGGTAACCATCGTCGGCGGCGGGGACACGGCGGCGGCGGTGGAAAAAGCGGGGGTAGCGGATAAAATGACCCACATCTCTACCGGAGGAGGCGCCTCCCTGGAGTTTCTGGAAGGAAAGGTATTGCCGGGCGTAGCCGCCCTGCAGGACGCGTAAGGAAAAGGCACAAAGGCACAGAGGCACAGAGGGGCAGAAAAGAACTTCTGTTTTATGGTAGTTGTAATTACTAACCCATCAAAAGTTACTCTTATTTTTTCATCCACTAACTTTTTCCTTTGTGCCTTTGTGCCTGTTAAGCTTTGTGCCTGATCGAAAAGGAGAGATCGCATTGCGAGTTCCGCTGATTGCCGGCAACTGGAAGATGTACAAAACAGCTGCGGAAGCCAGGGATTTCGTCCGGCAATTGAAAACGATGCTGACCGCTCAACTGCGCGTGGAAGTGGCTGTCTGTCCGCCCTTTACCGCTCTTCATGCGGCTGCCCTGGAACTGGCCGGGAGCAGAATTGCTTTAGGGGCGCAGAACATGCACTGGGAAGAAGAGGGGGCCTACACGGGCGAGGTTTCCCCGAAAATGTTAAAAGAAGCGGGATGCCGGTACGTTATTCTCGGCCATTCGGAAAGAAGGCAATATTTTCACGAAACGGATCAGGAGATCAACAAAAAACTCAAAGCAGCCCTGGAGTGGGGCCTGACCCCCATCGTTTGCGTGGGCGAAAAACTGGCAGAGCGGGAGGCGGGGAACACCATTGCGGTGGTGAACGCCCAGCTCGAAGGCTCCCTGGCCGGCCTGGCGACTGATGAACTGACCCGCCTGGTGATTGCCTACGAACCTGTTTGGGCCATCGGCACGGGACGGACTGCCCAGCCGGAGGACGCCCAGCAGGTAAACGGCTTTATCCGCAGCGTGCTGACGGCCAGGGGCGGCGCGGCGGCGGCCGGGGCGGTCCGCATCCTCTACGGCGGCAGTGTTAAACCGGACAATATCGCTTCCCTGATGGCGCAGCCCGACGTTGACGGAGCGCTGGTGGGCGGGGCCAGTCTGCGCCCTGATGTTTTTGCCGCCATCGTGAAAGGCAGTTGCCCTGAAGAAAGGAGCGGATTATGAACGTCCAACACATCCCCCTGGTGCTGGTGATTCTGGACGGCTGGGGGTTGGGGCCGGAGGGGGAGGGCAACGCCATTGCCCGGGCGAAAAAGCCGAATATGGATTACTTCGTAAAAAATTACCCGCATACCGTGTTAAGCACGTCCGGGGAAGATGTCGGTTTGCCCGACGGCCAGATGGGCAACTCCGAAGTAGGCCACCTGAACATCGGCGCCGGCCGCATCGTGTACCAGGAATTCACCCGCATCACCAAAGCGATCAAAGACGGCAGCTTTTTTAACAACGAACAGCTCCTGGCAGCGATCCGGCACGTCCAGGGACACGATTCTTCTCTCCACCTCATGGGCCTGCTTTCCGACGGCGGGGTGCACAGTCACATTTCCCACCTGTTCGCTCTGCTGGAACTGGCCCGGCGCCACGGGTTGAAAAAAGTATACGTGCATTGTTTTCTGGACGGCCGGGACGTTCCCCCGGCCAACGCCCTGGAATACATCGGGGAGCTGGAGAACCGGCTGGCGGATTTGGGTGTCGGCCGGATCGCAACGGTGATGGGCCGTTATTACGCCATGGACCGCGACCGCCGCTGGGAGCGCACCAAAATGGCCTACGCGGCGCTGGTCCTGGGGGAAGGTTTACAGGCGGCCGGCGCCGCCGAGGCGGTTGTCAAAAGCTACGAACGGCAGGAAACGGACGAATTCGTCCGGCCCACCGTGATTGTCGATCAAAATGGTGAGCCGGTAGGCCGGGTGCAGGATAACGACGCCGTCATTTTCTATAATTTTCGGCCGGACCGGGCCAGACAGCTCACCCGGGCCTTTGTGGACGAAGATTTCACGGGGTTTGCCCGCCCCGCCGGCCGCCCCCGGGTGTATTTTGTTTGCCTGACCCTGTACGATAAAACAATTCAGGCGCCGGTTGCCTTTGCGCCCCACGATTTAAAGAATACGCTGGGCGAGGTGCTGAGCGCGCACGGATTAAGCCAGTTGCGGCTGGCGGAGACGGAAAAATATGCGCACGTCACCTTCTTTTTTAACGGGGGAGTGGAAACGCCTTTTCCCGGGGAAGACAGGCTGCTGATCCCGTCCCCGAAGGTAGCCACCTACGACCAAAAGCCGGAAATGAGTGCCCCGGAAGTGACGGAGGCATTTTTGGAAAGGCTGGCTTCCGGTAAGTACCAGGTAATCATTATGAACTACGCCAATGCCGACATGGTCGGGCATACCGGCGATCTGAAGGCGGCGATGAAAGCCATCGAAACCGTCGATCAATGCCTGGGGAAGGTGGTGAAGGCGGTGCAGGCGAAGGGCGGCGTGGTTATCATCACTGCCGACCACGGCAACGCCGACGAAATGCTGGACGGGCAAAACGGCTCCGCCCACACCGCGCACACCACCAACCCGGCGCCGTTTATTTTGATTAACCGGGATTTGAACCGCGTGCGCCTGCGTCCCGGCCGGCTGGAGAATATCGCTCCGACAATTTTGCGCCTCCTGGGCCTTCCCCAGCCGCCGGAGATGACAGGAAAACCGCTGTTTGCGGATTCCTAATTACTATTTTCTCAGGAGGTGAAAAGGTTACCGTTAAACAATTTAACGGTACCGGAAAACAATGGCGGCAATTATAGAAGTAACGGCCCGTGAAATCCTGGACTCGCGCGGAAACCCCACCGTAGAGGTGGACGTAATCCTCGAGGACGGCTCTCTGGGAAGGGCGGCCGTGCCTTCGGGAGCGTCCACCGGCAGCCGGGAAGCGCTGGAACTGCGGGACAACGACCACGAGCGCTACCTGGGCCGGGGAGTGAAAAAGGCGGTGGAAAACGTCAACGACCTCATTGCCCCGGAAATAACCGGCATGGAAGCTACTGACCAG
>DAISHP010000312.1:0-3100 GCA_036822475.1 Bacillota bacterium | reverse complement strand
TGTCTTTGGCCGGAATGGTTCCCAGCGCGTCGACCAGGTGCAGGGCCAGCAGGTACAGGGCGATCAACTGGGCGGTGTACGCCTTGGTGGAAGCGACGGCGATTTCCGGGCCCGCCCAGGTGTACAGGACGTGGTCGGCTTCGCGGGCAATGGAGCTGCCCACCACGTTGGTGATGGCGATTACCGGCGCCCCCAGCCGCTTCGCCTCCCGCAGGGCGGCCAGGGAATCCGCCGTTTCCCCGGACTGGCTGATGATCACGACCAGGCTGCGCCGGTCGACAAGCGGCTGGCGGTAGCGAAATTCCGAGGCAATGTCCACTTCCACCGGGATGCGCACCAGTTTTTCCAGCACGGATTTCCCCACCAGGCCGGCGTGGTAGGCCGTCCCGCAGGCGGTAATAAAGATTTTATGAACGTTTTTCAGCTCATCTGCGCTTAAGGCGATTTCTTTCAGTTCCACGCGCCCGTCCTCCGCCAGCCGCCCCCGCAGGGTGTCTTTCAGCGCGCGGGGCTGCTCGTGGATTTCCTTGAGCATAAAGTGATCGTAGCCACCTTTTTCGGCCTGGGCGGCCTCCCACTTAACGGCAAAAACAGGCCTGGAAACGCGTTTTCCGGCGTGGTCAAAGATCGCGGCGTTCTCCCGGGTGATGGCGGCAATCTCCCCGTCGGCCAGGACGTGCGCCGAGCGGGTGTAGGGCAGGATGGCCGGAAGGTCGGAAGCAAAGAAATTTTCCTCCCCCCCCAGGCCGACCACCAGAGGACTGTCCTGGCGGGCCGCCACCAGCCGCTCCGGCTCCAGCTGGGAGAGCGCCACCAGGGCGTAGGAGCCTTTAATTTTCTCCATTACCCGGAGGATTGTAGAAACCAGGTCGCCGTCGTAAAAATGCTCCACCAGGTGGGGCAAAACTTCCGTATCGGTTTCCGAGCTGAAGACGTGCCCTTCGGCAAGGAGCCACTCCCTTAAGGAAAGATAATTTTCAATGATGCCGTTGTGTACAACCACAAAGCGGCCGCCGCAGTCACTGTGGGGGTGGGCGTTTACGTCGGTGGGCCGGCCGTGGGTGGCCCAGCGGGTGTGGCCGATCCCGGTGGTGCCGGCGCACTGCCGGCCGTTTAACCGTTCCACCAGGGCCGCCAGTTTTCCCGCCTGCTTGTAAATTTGAATCTGTCCGTCCTCCAGTAAAGCAACCCCCGCCGAATCGTAGCCCCTGTACTCCAGCCTGGCCAGCCCGTCCAGCAGCACCGGCAGGGCCGGCCGAAAACCGGTATAACCGATAATACCACACATGTGGCTTTACCTCCCGATTTAAATTCTGGTTGGGTAATCAACTAACAGGAAGTTTACATAATCCAGCTGTTTTCCCGGCTGGCCGGCCGCCCTAAAGGCCGGCCCCGAAAAGCAACCCGGAGAAAATAAAGAGACCGGGGCACAATAAAGCCACGGTCAGCAAAGCATGGCTTTTGCCTTGTCCTCACCGGGCACTTTTGTCCCGGCAGTTGCCTGCCGGTTTTGTGGTGCCGTTAACGGTCGTGAGCAACCGGGGAGCATCCGCCGAAAACTTCGATTAACTCCCCCCTCGTCAACCTTCTCGAAATTCAACGTTCGAAATTTAAGACAGAAAATCCCTCTGGAATCAAGTCCGGGCTATTAACTTCAAGAAGGTTCTGGCGCTATTTATTCAGTTGTCCGCGATGGCTAGCAGAGACCAATATCACGACCATTCGTAGGCCGGACGCACCACCTCCTCCAAAGCACGGTGACAAAATCCCATTTCTAACCTCCCGCCTCTCACCTCTCAAATTACGCCAGCTTCTGGACCACCTGGATCAATTCCTCCACAATCAGGCGCAACTGGTCGGGATCCCTTCCCTCCGCCATTACCCGGATCAGTGGTTCGGTGCCCGAGGGGCGGACCAGGATTCGGCCCTGCCCGTTGAGCCTTTGCTCCTGCCGGCAAATGGCCTCCTGTAAAAACGGGCTGGCCATCACTTTCTGCTTATCGGCCACCGGGACGTTTTTCAGCAGCTGCGGGAGGCGCTCCATCTGCGCCGCCAGTTCACTTAAAGCGGCACCGCGCTTGACCACTACCGCCAGCAATTTTAAAGCGGTCAAAAGCCCGTCCCCGGTAGTATGATCATCCAGAAAAAGGATGTGGCCGCTCTGCTCCCCGCCAAAGGTGGCGCCCGACTTAAGCAGTTCCTCCAGCACGTAGCGGTCGCCGACCCTGGTTTCCAGCACTCGAATGCCGTCCTGGCGAAAGGCCAGGTGCAGGCCGAGGTTGCTCATCACCGTGACCACCACGGTATTCTTCTTTAACCGGCCTTGCGCCTTTAAATCCCGCCCGCAGATAACCATGATCTGATCGCCGTCGACGACATTACCCTGTTCGTCAACGGCAATTAACCGGTCGGCGTCACCGTCGCAAGCCAGCCCCAAATCTGCTTTGTAAAAGAGAACCGCCTCCCGGAGGGCCTGGGGATAAGTGGAACCGCAGGCCGCGTTGATGTTCACGCCGTTTGGCCGGTGGAACAGGGGAACCACGTCTGCGCCCAGCTCCCGCAAAAGTTCGGGCAGCACGGAACTGGCCGCCCCGTTGGCGCAGTCCACCACCACTTTTAAGCCGCTTAAGTCCACCGGAGCCTTTTCCTTCAAAAAACCCAGGTACCGGCTGCCGGCCTCCGCAACTTCGGAGCAGCAACCCACCTCCGGACCGACCGGCAAAGGAATTTTTTCCCGGCAGTTAACCAACAATTCAATTTCTTCCTCAATAAAATCCGGGAGTTTAAAACCGTCGGGGCCGAAAAACTTAATACCGTTGTCGGCCACCGGGTTGTGCGACGCGGAAATAACCACCCCGCCGGCAGCACCCAACGCCCGGGTCAAATAGGCAACGGCCGGGGTGGGCAAGACCCCCGCCCGCAGCACGCGCACCCCGGCCGAACAAATTCCCGCAATCAGGGCGGCTTCCAGCATATCACCGGAAATGCGCGTATCGCGGCCGATCACCAGGGGCGCCCCGGGGTGTTTTTTCGCCAGCACGTACGCCCCCGCCCGGCCAATCTGCAGGGCCAGCTCCGGGGTCAAATCCTGGTTGGCCAC
>DAISHP010000311.1:0-3127 GCA_036822475.1 Bacillota bacterium | reverse complement strand
CCCGGCTCCCCTTTAATTAAAAGCGGCCGCCCCAGGGCGATGGCAATGTTTACGGCGTTGCGCAATTCGTCGGAAACAAGGTAATCTGCCGTATGGTCAAATGTTTTGGACACCAGATGATCTCCTCTCCGGCTTATTTCGAGGATCTATTTAAGATCCGGAATCTTTTCACGGGATATTATAGCACATCCTTGCCAATCTGCAATTACTTTTGGTATATTAGAAAGAAAAGGAGTTGCGCATGGAAACGTTTGTTTCCTCTATAAAGAAAGAATGGAAGTAGAGGCCCTAAGGCACAAAAATAGAGGCACAAAGGCACAAAGAGATACAGGTATAAGCGACCGGGAATATTTAATTTTTGCCTTTGTGTCTGGAAAACTTTGTGCCTGATCTTTTCAAGGGAGTTGCCCATGAGAACATTCGTTCTCGCCATTAATCATGAAAATGAGGCGCTCAGACAGACATTTTCCCTTTGTGCCTTTGTGCCTGTTGCCTCTGTGCCTATTATTTTCTGAGGAGAAGCAGTCATGCTTCCGAAGGCAAAAAAGGTTGTCAGCGTCAGCCTGGGCTCTTCCGCCAGAAACCACCGGGCGGAGCTGGAACTGCTGGGTAAGCGTCTGCTGGTCGAGCGGGTCGGCACCGACGGAAACATCCGGCGGGCAATCGAACTGCTGAAGACATACGACGGGCAGGTGGACGTGCTTTCCCTGGGGGGAGTAAACATCTACCTAAAGGCAGGCGCGAAACGTTTCGCCCTGCGCGACGGCCTGCGGCTGGCCGCGGCGGTGAAACGCACGCCGGTGGTGGACGGTTTCGGCATCAAAGAAACCTGGGAAAGAAGGATGATTGATTACCTCACGAAGCACTTTGGATGGCCGCGACCCGGCCAAACGGCGCTGGTCTGCTCGGCGCTGGACCGCTGGGGCCTGGCCGAAGCGCTGGCCGCGGCGGGCTGCCGGTTGATTATCGGCGACGCCATTTTCGCCCTGGGGGTGGCCGTGCCCTTTTCCTCGCTGGCTGCTTTTTCCCTGGTCGCCGGCGCCGTCCTGCCCCTTTTCCGGCACGTCCCCATCAGGATCCTTTACCCGACAGGAAAAAGACAGCATAACATCCGCCCCAAATTTTCGGAATTCTACCAGCAGGCCGACATTCTGGCGGGAGATTTTCACTTTCTCCACCGCTACCTGCCCGTGCGCCTGGACGGCAAAACAGTAATCAGCAGCACGCTTACACCGGTAGACCGGGAAGACCTCCGGTGCCGCGGCGTCCGCTGGCTGGCCACCAGCGCCCCGGCCATCAACGGCCGCTCCTTCGGTGCCAACGTTTGGGAAGCGATTTGCGTGGCCCTCCTGGATAAACCCCCGGCGGAAATCAGGCCCGAAATGTACCCGCCCCTGCTGGAGCAGGCCGGAATAAAACCGGAAGTGATCCGGTTGAATTAGGGATCAGGAGTCAGGAGTTGGGAATTAGTGGGATAGGCTTTCATGCCGCCTTTTAACGGTACCAGCAGAAGGATGAAAATTTCCGGCCCGCCGTTCGATTCGCCGGAACCATCAGAGTGACGGCAAACGAACGGCACGTAAAGGAACGATAGGTAAAGGGCCATTTTCGGCGCAGGGGGCAACAGATCAGTCCTTGACATGACTTTGGTTACCAATTAAAATTTAACCGGATCAAAATATGCAAATTTTTTAAGAAGCTTTTGCCGTAAAGAATTAAACGCCGAAAAACGTTTGTAAGGAAGACGGTTTGACGGCGAAAAAAACCTGCCCCCAAAGGAGATTAGGAAGGGAAAATATTGTGTTTTTTTACCGCACAGTCACGGTCATCCCCCGGCTTCCCGAAAATATCGCCCGGCTGCACGAACTGGCCTACAACCTCTGGTTCAGCTGGAACCCCCCCGCCTGCGTCCTCTATAAAAAGATCAACGAAAATTTGTGGGCGGAAACCGGCCACAACCCGGTGAAATTCCTGCTCAACGTCCGCCAGGAAGAGCTGGACAGGGCTTCCCGGGACGAAAAGTACCTGGCCTTGTACAACCAGGTCATGGACGACTTCGACCGCTACCTGCAGGCGCCGTCCTGGTTTGAAAAAAATTACCCCGCCGCCGGTCAGACCATTGCCTATTTTTCCGCCGAGTTCGGCGTTCACGAATCCCACCCCACTTACTCCGGCGGCCTGGGCCTGCTGGCCGGCGACCATTTCAAATCGGCCAGCGACCTGGGATTACCCCTCGTAGGAGTAGGGTTGCTTTACAAGAACGGCTATTTCACCCAGCGCATCAACCGGGAAGGCTGGCAGGAAGCCGTTTATCCCTACCTGAACTTTTACGAAATTCCGGTCACCCCGGTCACCTACCCCGGCGGCAGCGAAATGATCATCCAGGTAGACCTGCCCGGGCGCCCGGTTTTCTTGAAAATCTGGCGGATGCGCGTAGGCCGGGTGGATATTTATTTCCTGGATGCGGACACTACCCACAACAAGCCGGAAGATCGCTTATTAACCGGTCAGTTGTATGGCGGGAACCAGGAGACCCGGATTGCGCAAGAAATTATCCTGGGCATGGGCGGAGTAAAAGCGCTGCGCGCGCTGGGGATCAACCCCCGGGCCTGGCACATCAACGAGGGGCACCCCGCCTTTCTTTTAATTGAACGCCTGCGCGAACTGGTCAAAGCCGGTCTGCCTCTGGAAACGGCCATCGAGGCGGTAAAGCCGAACACCCTTTTCACCACCCACACCCCGGTTCCGGCGGGCCACGACGTATTCAGTGCCGAGCTAATGGAAAAGTACTTCGGCCACCTTTACGAACCGCTGGGCATCGAAAGGGAAACTCTGTTGAACCTGGGCTGGGACGACAAACGGAAGGGGTTCAACATGACCCTGCTGGCGCTGCGTCTTTCCGGCTTTTGCAACGGGGTGAGCCGGATTCACGGGCGGGTTACCCGGGAAATGTTCCATTCCCTGTACGGGCCCATCCCCAGGGAAGAAGTCCCCGTGGCTTCCGTCACCAACGGAGTCCACGTGGAGAGCTGGCTGGCCGAAGAAATCCGGGAGCTTTTCGAAATTTACCTGGGGCCAGGCTGGAACAGAAAAATTACCCAAAAGGACCTCTGGGCAAAGGTGGCCG
>DAISHP010000310.1:0-3138 GCA_036822475.1 Bacillota bacterium | reverse complement strand
TATCGGTGGAAGCGATGACCCGGGCTCCCTGGCCGGTGCCCATGATGTCCCGGAAAACCCCGCCGCTGCCGGTCATGGCGCCCCCGTACTGCTCAATGGCCGACGGCGAATTGTGGGTTTCCACTTTCCCGCAGATGGCCCAGCCGTGGTAAAATTCCATCACCCCGGAATTGTCTACAAAAGCGGACAGAACCAGGGGGTGGTTGATTTCCGCGGTGGCCTGCTGCAGCCGCTTTAAAAGCGGGGTTTTTTCCTCCCCGTTAACGATCAATCTGGCTTTAAAAGTTTTGTGGACACAATGTTCGGACCAGGTCTGGGCGATGGTTTCCAATTCGCAGTCGGTGGGGTCCCGGCCGGAGGCCCGGAAATAATCTTGAATGGCCCGCATTTCCTCCAGGTTTAAAAAGAGCTTGTCCCGGCTGAGTTCCAGCAGCTGCCCGTCGTCCATCTCCCGGATCGGAATGGTTTGCGTGCGCCCCGGTTGCCCCTTGATGATCAGGGTGGCCGGTTTTTCTTTAACCACCTGTTCCACTGTCGGATTAACCAGCAGGCGGTTGATGACGGTCTCGATTTCCCCGGGGGTGATTCCGGTGCCGTAAAAACCGTATTCCCGGCTGGAATCTGCGGCCTGCAGGGACGAAATGCCCAGATCCCGGGCCGCCTTCATTAAAGAAGCGGCTTCCGGGTTCATTACGCCGGGTTTGTAAGCCACCTCGACCACCGCCCGGGCGCCCTCAATAACCGGCGCATTGACGGTGTAAATTTGAAACACATCTTCGGCCAGCAGCTTTTGGGCCAGCAAATGAGCGTCCTCTTCGCCGATTCCCTCGAAGCGGTAAACCTTGGCGGTGCGAATTTTTTTTACGCTGCTAATCCCGAGCGCCTGCCTGATTTCGAAAAGCGTTTCTTCACCGGCGGGGTCGGGAACTTCCGGCCGGTTCATTACCCTGACCTCTTGAATCAATCCAACCACCTCAGCTTATCTTAAGCCACGTTTTCATTTTAGTACATGGGCAGAAAAAAAACAACCGCAGGAATCGTAATTCTCCCCGCGGTTAGAAAGTACGTTAGAAAATAGCCATAATTAGCCCGTGTTGCACTTCCTCCCGGGCGCCTGGCCGCTTCCCGGCCGGTCGTCATGCCGTTAGCGTGCTTTGCCAGTTATGCTTACCGTCCGGGTCTTTTTGGTTTCTTTTTTGACACATTCTTTTTGGCAGTAGCCGAACGGCCGCGGTTGTTCATCTAATCACCAGCACGGGAGATTTCGAGTGGCGCACCACTCTTTGGCTGACGCTTCCCAAAAGCCAGCCTTTAATTTCTCCCAACCCACGACTGCCGATGACAACCAGATCATAGCCGCCCTGCTGCGTTTCCTGGATAATCTCGTTGGCCGGCTCGCCCCAAACCGCTTTTTCCGTAAAAGAAATTTTTTGCGCCGAGCAATCTTCCCTGGCTTTTTCCAGGATTTCCTCGGCGTGTTCTTTGATTCTGTCCTTCATCAAATAATACGCTTCCCCCAGTTTGCCGCTGTAGGTCTCCAGTTGCGCCGGGAAGTGCATCACGTGGAAAAGCGTTATCTCCGCCCCGGTTAGCCCGGCCAATTTCACCGCGTGTTTCAGGGCTTCCGTTGAGCTGTCCGAGCCGTCAACGGGAACCAGTATTTTTTTGTACACCCGCCTCGCCCCCCCTTTCATTATTTAAAAATAATACCATAATATAAAAATAATACCACAAGTAGATCAGGATAGAAAAGGTATACCTCCCGGCGCCCAGAACAGCGCATGTGATTATATTCACTATCTATTATTATATGTGATATTATGCACATAGTCAATCTTTCGTGCTCCTTTTTTCACAAATATTTTCAGAATAGCTGCTCGAGGAATATTCGTACCCTCCTATCCCCTATCCCCTATCCCCTGTCCCCCTATTTTCAGGTTTGTTGTTTCGTCCCGGGCGTTTTTTATTGTATAATTTCTGAAAAGATTCTTTTCCAAAGGGAGAGCTCACGATATTAAGGATGTGGTTTTGTGCAAGGTTTCCCTGTGGTGGAGATATACACCGACGGGGCGTGCAGCGGAAACCCCGGCCCCGGCGGTTACGGAGTAGTTTTGAAATATAAAGGTGTAATTAAAGAGCTTTCCGGGGGATTCGCCCGGACAACCAACAACAGAATGGAGATAATGGCCGTAATCAAGGGCCTGGAAGCGTTGACCAGGCCCTGCCGGGTGATTGTATACAGCGACAGCCAGTATGTAATTAACGCCCTGAACCTGGGATGGGTGGAAAGGTGGAAGGCCAACGGGTGGCTCCGGGCCAATAAAACCCCCGCCAAAAACGCCGATCTCTGGGAGCGGGTGCTCTCTTTGGCCGCCAGACACAAAATCACCTGGGTTTGGGTGAAAGGACACGCTGCCAACAAATTTAACCTTCGCTGCGATCAACTGGCAGTAGAGGCCAGTAAACAGAAATCCTTGCCCGTGGACAAAGGTGTGGACAAAGGTTATCGAAGATCAAGAGCCTTCTAAAGCGCCTCCTGAGCTTTTGCCTTCTTGCCCACTCTTTTTTTGCTAATTTTACGTTTTTTGATTCATTCCCTGCACTTGCCCGGACAGCCTGGGACAGCTGCAGGGGATGGTTGCAGCGGGGGCAGCGGACGGCCTGCTCATCATTAAATGGAGAGAACGAA
Source organism: Bacillota bacterium (assembly GCA_036822475.1). GTDB lineage: Bacteria > Bacillota > Desulfotomaculia > Desulfotomaculales > Nap2-2B > JAIMBK01. Next base: position 449 of record DAISHP010000310.1, on the reverse strand, counting down.
CAACGGCTTTGAGAACTTTATTGGAAAACTTTTAGCCGGGGGGTTTCGGGGAACCCCTTGCATTGGATGAGGATCCGGAAAGCCTCCCCCATCCCCCCGGGCATAATTAACTTTTTTATGGCCAGGGTCGTTTTTAGTTTTTCGTGAGCAAAGGAATATTCTTCCGGGGAGTTTGGAAACAGGTCCAGGATGCCGAGCTTCAGCAAAAATTTTGCCTGGGAAAGCAGCCCCAGGCTGGCCAGACCGGACTGTTTGCCCCAGCGCATCAGGGCGGAAAAGTTGACGCTGGCGGTAATGTCCTGTTTACCGATGTTCCGGTAGGGATCGGCGCTTAATCTGTGTTTGCAAAAACAGCGCAAAGTGCCGTCGGGCCGGAAGGGGGCATAAAGCTCCGCCGCCGTGCCGCCGTAATCGATGGTGAGGAGAAAACCTTTCTGCAGGCAGTTTGC